>DDBY01000091.1:30238-37177 GCA_002334985.1 Micavibrio sp. UBA2020 | reverse complement strand
CAGGTAAAAACACGGCAGATTTCGCGCAGATAAAATGGCGGGCGCATTGTGGCCTGCCTTACTGTGCGCTGTTTTGACGTATCATATTTATATCCGGAAACAACGCGGCACCGCGCTTTAACGTAATGCCCGTGCACGCAAGTTGTCGCGCGGCTGCAAAAAAACACCCTTGCCCGCAGCATGCAAAGCTGCGGCACAGCGACCTTACGGTTATGAAAGATTATTCGCTGACGGGCGGCGATTTTTTGCCGTTCAGCTCGGCGCGCAAATCATAGAACATGTTCACCCAGCGGCGCGGCGGCACATCGCCGAACGGCCCGTCTTTGGAGCGCCAGTAGGCGAGGATTTGCGGGAACTGGTTAAATTCGAGGTCGCCCTCTTTGATGATGCGGCGGTCGAGCGGCAAAACGCGAAAGCCTTTCAGCTTGCCGGCACGCTCGCGATATTCCTTGGCTTCGAGGAAGTCCTGCAAAACCGTGGCCAGAATACGCGGGCTGTCGGTGCCGAGACGGCGCTGCGCTTCTTCCTTGCGCTGCAAGAGAGATTCCAGCGCGTCGCGCGCGGCATCGGCCATAGGGCCCTGGGATATGCGCGCCACATAAATCGCGCGGCAGATATGATGAAGCGCGGCCTGCCCGATTTCCGGCAGCCAGATAACAGCGCCGGACTGCATGCGCTCGACACGCTCCAGATGAAAACATTGGTGGCAGAAAGTGCAGGCGCATGCGTAATCATCCGCATTGCCGCTCTGGCCTTGCTTGCCGATATAGTTCACTTCTTGGTATTTGCGCGACTGGAAACCGCAATAGCGGCAGGTATGCTGGTCACGCTCCAGCACTTTTTGGCGCATCGCTTCCTGCGGTGTATGCACATCCGCAGAAAGAATACGCCCGGCATCGGACAATCCGCTGATGCCGGGCGATATCCTTAAGTAGGCCATATCAATATCCTTGTATAGGTTCTTGAACGGCCCACATTTAGCTTACGGAACGTTAAAGCCCGTGGAGCTTTCGAGTACCATACCGGTAACGTCGATCTTCGCGGTGTCACCGTCGGAGATAGAACCCTGCATGATACGCATCATGAACGGCAGCGACAGGAACATACCGCCGCAAGCCAGACGGATAAGAGCGTCTTTCATGGGAGCCTGAGCCGGGTTGTCAACGTGCTGTTTCAGTTTGAAAATACCAGCAAGGGCGAGACCTGCACCAGCGATGTACGCGAGGGTGGAGATCAGAGCAACCGTACCGGAAACTGCCGTTACAACGTTTTTGCTGGCGGTGGTCAGGTCGGTAGCGCCAGCCGCGAGTGCGTCAGAGCTTTGACCTGCGAACATGCCAACAGTAGCAGCAGCAGCGAGTTTGTGAGAGAGATTTGACCGTTTCATTTGTAGTTCCTCCTTTTACTTACACACAGTTTGTTATCGTAGCACGCTTTTATCGTGTCTACTAGGTAAATGAGAGCCCCGTGACGTTCGCGGTACGCATGATCACGTTGATCAGCTCACCGAGGTTAATCGCCAAAGTACCCCCGAACAGGAACGTCAAACCTTGCGCGACGGTGGCCCCTTGTTGGCCATCGGCGAACGCCCGTAAGACGAACCATCCTCTGATAAAAGCGATGTAGCCAACGAGCATTACGAAGACCATCACCCCTTCTATAACTGTTTGAATGCGCTCGCGGTCATCGTTGTCGGTAATAACCGTGTTCGAAACCAGCGAAGTCGTTTTCAATGCGTTACCACCGGTGCCGAAGACACTGTTGGCAAAAGTACCCATGGAGTCACCGAAGGAAAACAGTGCACCCGAGGCAAGAAACGTTGTAATCGTACCTGCGCCGCCGGGGCCACGCGGGCCTTCTTCGACGCGTTTGGTCAAGCGGGAAATACCGACCAGCAAAAGACCGATAGCCGCGATGTAGGTAAAGGCCGTGAGCATCACTTCGGCAGGGCCGGCGATGTTGCTCATGACATCGACAACCATCTTGTCGAGACCGCCCGCCGACAGCGAAGCGTTGGTGAAGCCGGAGTTAGTGAACTTGTTGTCACCCATCGCAGCGCCGTCAAACAGCGAACCGCGAACCGCGCGGATGGCGAAAGGCAGCGACAGGAACATACCGCCCGCCAGCATACGTTTGATGCCTTCGGACAGTTTGGTTTGCGCCGGATTATCGACGTGGTCTTTAAACTTGAAAATACCGGTGATGGCGAGGATACAGCCAAAGATATAGGCAATCGTCGAAAGGATGCCTGTCAGACCGCCCCAAGAGTCCTTGACGTTAATCAGAACATCGCCGAGCTTTTGACCTGCATGTGCGTCAACCGAGGATGCCACTGTGAACAGTGCCGCCAGAAGCGCAATCTTGCAGATATGTTTATTCCACATGCAACACACCCTCAGCCGTGTTTAGAGGTCATATATTAATTACATCATCTTTTGTAAATCTGTGCAAACACCCTGTGCATGGACGTGTCGCGTATACCAGTTAAATCTTTGTTTTTATTTAATAAAAATCAAAGTTTAGGGACGTACAAAAGAGACGGAAAAAGGCAGGAAAAGACGTTTTTTTATTCAAAAAACCGTAAAGAGGCGTCGAAAACCTATGAGAATGATTCGCAAAGGTTGATTATTGATTAATCGTTCCGCGCGTACCGTTAACGACCCAGCGGCCCTGTGCATCGGTGGCGATGGACGTCACTTTGCCGATACCGGCCAGCGTGTCACCCACGCTGACGGTGCGCATTTCGCTGGAGCCTTTTTCGGACACCCAGGCCACGCCCGGCTTGGCAGAGCGCAAGACCCAGCTGACTTTTTTGACGCTGGCAGCAGGTTTTGCCGCCGCTTTGGCGGGCTTTGCCGCGCTGGCCGCAGCGGTAGCGGCAGGCTTATCTTCATTTGCCGCTTTCGGCGCCGCTTTCACGGCAGCCGCCGCGTCTTTGGCATCTTTTTGGGCAGCTTTAAGGTCAGCCTGCGCCTTGGTCAGCTCTTCGGATTTTTTGGCAAGGGCAGCTTCGGCCTGCGCCTGTGCTTTTTCACTCGCGGCAAGGGCTTTTTTGCTCTCCGCCAGCTGTTTTTCCAAATCTGCAAGGCGTGCCTTGTCCGCAGTATTGTCAACCGCAGGGGCTACGGCAGATTCCAAAACCGGCGCAGCGGTATTTACTGTGCTATCCACGGCAGGCGCCGCTTGGGTTGCCTGCTCCGTCGGCATGGCCGCGAAGGGGTCAACGATGTTAGACGTGTCAGGGGCAGCCGCCGTATCAGCCGGGACAGCCGGGCTGGTCGCGGGCATATCCGCCGCCTGCTCCGTCGGCATGGCCGCGAAGGGGTCAACAATATTAGAGGTATCAGTAGCAGCCGTATCCGCAGGCGCCGTTATGCTGGCGCCGGCATCTACTGCATCATTTGCAGAGGCAGCGCCGGCATCGGCAAGAGAATCCCAAGGGGCATTGATGCTGCCGTCTTGGCCTGCCGTTTCGGCGGGGCTAATGGCGTTCGCATCGGGCAGCGCGCCCACAGCATCGTCCGGCACCGCAGGCTGCGGCGGCAAATCGCCTGCCGGCAAATCTGCCGAAGCCGTCATGGTCGGGGTTGTCGCAGCGGGCGTTTGCGCAGCAGGCGCCTGCGCGCTCTGCGTCAAGCCGGGAATGTCAAACGGCAGCTGGACGCCCAGATATTTAACGGCCGCGAAACCGCAGCCGCCCAGAACCGCCAGCAAGGCGATGACAGAAACAAGTGCGCCGCCGCCGGATTTTTTCTTGGCCGGCTTTTCTTCGGCCGCGGCTTCCTGAGCGTCGTCGAGCGACACATCGTCGAATTCCTCCTCGGAGGTTTCGTCTTCAAGCTCAAGATCAAATCCGTCTTTGTTCGTCATACTGACAGTACCTTTTTATTCTGGGTTATACGCCATATTCGAAATTCGGCCCGTACGGTTTAATTACCGCCCTGAACGCTGACTTTAAGACCAACCTCTTCGGTCGTGACCGTTTTTAGCATCAGGATGCCAAAGGTCGTACCCTTCGCCAGCTTGATGGTAATGGGCCGGTCGGCTTCTTCGGTCAGGACGGCAGAAACCTCGCCTGCAGCCTCTTCAACACCCTTCATGAGCTCTTTTTCGGTGTCGAGTTCTTCTTCGGTTTGCACCACACCGCCGCCGGCCGTCGTCGTCGTGGACGTGACGGTTTGCGCCGCAGCAGATGCATAGCCCTCGAGGAACTTCGCCGCTGCCGGCAAAATCACGCGGCGGAAATAGTGGCGGTCAATATCGGTTTTCAAACCCGCGAGCGTGGTTTTCTCGTCCAGCGCAATACCGTCGATGGAATAACCGACGCCTTGCTTGACGATGACGCTGAATTCAAGCACCAGATATTCCTCTTCCACCTTATAACCACCAAGCGCGCGGCCACCGGCGAAAGGCCCCGACAAAACGTGCGCCAGTACAGGGCCCGGAATGTCGGAGTTCAGCTCGTTAAGAAGTTGTGCATAGGCGATAGAACCCGCAGGGGTAATAAGACGCGGGTCTTGCTTGCCGGGCGCAGAAGCATTCGTGGCCATCGCAGGTGCAGGGCCACCGGCCGCAACACCAGACATGCCGGGAATAGCGCCGCCAGGCATGGCAACACTACCCATGCTGCCGCCGGAAGCATCCATCTTTTCTTGCTCGTTCACCATGATGGTGTATTCGGAATCTTTTTTGGTTACCGACTTCACCTTGGAAATTTGCGGCGCCTGCGCGGCAATAATCACACGCATCTGATCGGCCAGCGCTTTGGCAACAGCCGGGTCCATTTTCATGGCGGCCTGCTGCGGACGCACGGGCTGCACCATGGGGACAGTCTCGGGCTCTTTTTCAATCGGCGCATCTTGGTCAGGCGCGTTCGCCATATCCATTGTCGTACGCTGGTTCGCAGCCTGACGCCACGCAGCCAAAGGATCTTCCTCGGACTGCTTGGGTGGTTGCGGAATGCTGATATCGTTAGAAGTCGTGCTGTCGATAGGCGACGGAATGAAGCTGTCACCGGTTTTTGCGCTCTTGTCAGCCTGCTGCTGGTTGTTGGCTTCAATACGCGCTTTCATGTCGGCATCCATCTCGGCAACCTGACCGGGGGTGCTTTTGATGTTTGCAGTACTACCGATGTTCGTGTTCGCCTTGCCCGTCGGGCCTTCTTCTTTCGGCGCAAAAATCATGTAGCCGCCGAACAGCACCGCCGCGCCCAGCACGACTGCGCCGATTTTCATCAGCGGGTTATTGTCCCACGATTCCTTGAACGAGGCCTTGGGGCCGCCGCTGCTATCCTGCTCGAAATCGTCTTCGGGCGTATCGATATCGATATCGTTGTCGTTATTGGTCATGGCGTGGTCACCTCATCAGCAACGATTTGGGCGCGCACCATCCGGCCTTCGTCGGAAAGCAGGATAACAGGCGCCTGGTTAAGAGCGTAAACATTCATGCCGTCTGCCGACGACACGCTGGAATCCCAGCCCGGCGACAGCAGCGTCAGCGGCGTGCGCAGGTACATCTGTTCGGAAACTTTCCATGCCGTGGTGCGGCCATCCGCGCCCGTGACTTTCAGGCGCACGGCTTCTTTCGGCGGCGTACCGTCGAGGAAACCCGTCATGTTGTCATCGCGGCCCGCAACAGCTTTCAGCCCGCCGTACTGGATAAGCGGCGTTTTGGCGAGAGGGCCCGGACGCGGAATGCGCGCATCAAAACGGTAATGCACTTCGTCAATGCCCGTGGTCAGACGTACCGTGACCGGCGTAATCAGGTCAACCAGACGGATGGAGATGTTACCAATACCATGCGCGGTCATCGGTGTAATGCGCACCACATGTCCGCCCGGCTCAGGCGTGGTCACGTCAAATTTGCCCGCCCAGCTGATGTCCTGAATGGGCCAGGGCGCGCCGGTGGAATCGAGAATGGTGAAAGTGGTTACATGACCGGGCGCGGTTTTAACCAGCACTGGCGCTTCGCTCGGGTCGAGCGACAGGGTTTCAACAACCTGGCGCGGCTCGGGCACGGTAATCGGCGTTTCCGCCGCTTCGCGCTTGACCTTGAAAACTTCGAGGGTTTTGCGGATCTGCTCCGGCTCCAACGGCAACAGCTGCTTGAGCGCGGTATCAAAGGCCTGCTCTTCCAGCTTGCGGCGCTGGTCGGCGGCTTCCTGTTCCATCAAGGCCTGCATTTCAGCGGGCGATGTGCCCACCATCGGACCGACAGGCAGCGTGCCGGCGGGGCCGAGAGGGTTCGACATCATCGGGTCGTTATTCATCGCCGCCATGGGGTTGATAATTTCTTCTTCGGCGGGTGCGGCAGCTTTTGCGGCGGGTGCGGCGTTTTTACCCTGCCCGACGCTCTGGCGCCACTGCTCAATTTCATTCAGCTCGGACGAAGTGTCTTGCGAAAAAGCCTTCGTCGGCGCAAAAGCCGCGGCGGCGCCGATAAATGTCAGGCATACGATAGTCGAAACCAATGGCCTCATCGCCGTTCTCTCCTTAAAAATCCGCTTTCTCTCCGCGCTGGCTGTTGGCAGCCCCTGTTTTGCACGCCGGCAAAGAAACATCATATTTATACCCTACGCGCCGCATGGCGCACAATGCCTAACCTTTAGACGCGCCATGTAAAGATGCCGAGACCCGCCGGATTGACCGTCGTTGGCAACCTTACGACAAACATTTGCACCGTTGCATTCACGCGCTTCTCCTGACCTGCGACACGCACTGTCAGAACCAGAGGCACCTGAAGCATCCATCCGTTTTTGCCAAGATGCAGACCCTGACCGAGAATCGTCGGCGGCGTACGCGGAATTGCCGTAATCACTTGTTGGAATTTCTGCGAGTTCTTAAACAGCTCCGACTTCGGGAAGTTCTCGCGGAAACTCGCCAGCCCTTCGGGCGAAAAATATTTGGAAGAACTTGCAAAGCGCTGGTTCACATCGTCGAA
>DDBY01000091.1:0-29852 GCA_002334985.1 Micavibrio sp. UBA2020 | reverse complement strand
CAAAACCATGATGACAAGCACAAGGCCAAGCGCGACACGGAACATATTCTTGTACCCGTCGCGATACACCATCAGCTTGTCAAGATCGGCTGTGACGTTTCTCTCTTCGCTTGTCGTCAAGGCTTTCCCCCTGCCCTGTTATATACGCGGCTTACTGCGTACGCTGCTGGATGGCGAGCCATTGCTGGATGCCGACGCCCGAGGGATTCTCAAGCGAAGATACACGCTCAACCACGATGCGCAGAACAAGGTTTTCGGTGCGCGCCTGCGACGACGCGCGGTATTCAACCTGCAGCGGCATTTCAAGTACCCAGCGGTATTTACCGCCGGCAACGCCGTGCTGGCGGATAACCGGCGCGCTGCGCGGTGAGGCGACGACGACCTGCCGCTGCTCTGTCACCGCTTCGATGATGCGCGCTTTTTCCATCGCGGAGGAGAAGCTTTCCCAGCCGGTTTTGGTGAAGTGGCGCGATGCCGCCTGCAAGCGGCGCTGATAATCGTGGAAACCGAAAGTCATAACCTCGGTCGCGGCCTGCGCCACCCACGACACCAGCGCGGAGTCGGTGAGGAAACGCTCGTTCAGCGGCGAGAGCTGCATGATGCGGCCGTCCGCCGTGGTCGCGAAATAGCGGTCATAGGCAACCGCGTTGTTGATATGCACAATCAACGTCAGGATAAGCCCGATGATGATGATGCCTTCGAGAATAACGATTTTGATGAGGTTGCGAAAACCGTCGCGGTAAAATTCGTTGCGCGTAACCACGCTGACCAAAGGGCCGCCCGGCAGCGGTGCGGGCTTGGCGGGGCCGCCGGCAGCAGCCGTGCCGGAACCTTTTTTGCCAGCTGCCGTTTTCGGCGCAGCGGGCGTTTCGGTTGCATCGGCGGGCGTGGGCGCGGCAGGTTTACCGCCAAGCACCTTGCCCAACATAGACATCGGATTGTTATCCGCCTTGGGCGCATCTGTCGCCGCAGGGTCGATGTGGTTGTCCACGTCGGTTTGCGTTTCGTTCGTATCGCGTCCGGCTTCGGCCATACTATATATATCCCCTTGCGCTGTCCCCAGTGTCTCCGCCCGTGCCAGAGGCGCGGCAGGCGGCAGAGCAGACAAGCCGCCGCAAAGCGGCTTTCAACCCCAGAGTGAAATACTATTTTATTCAGCGGCTTACCGCAACAGGCTTTGTTTCGCCCGCCCATCTGCCCCAAGAGGTGTTTCGCCAAGGCCACAGGAAGCGCGCATCCCCGCGCGGGAACGCCGTCCGTGCCGCCCCGTCTTGCCCTTACTTTCTATTATAAACGCCGCGCAGGCCGCACAGATGCCGCGCCCGGCGAAAAATTAACTAAATTATTGTTTTTTAAAGATATTTAATAAATCTTTTTCTGCCTGGCGATGCAAGGGCTGCTTTACACTTCTTTTCATATTGTGTAGGTTTGAAACGACTCAAGGGTTTTTCAATTTTATTCGGCGGCATGCGGGCTTTTTGATGGCGAAGCACTTTTCTCCAGCACCGGATTTTCAGGACGCGGCACAAAACCGCGGCGGCGGCGGCACGCCCCCCTATACGCGCCCGCAAGGTACGGCAGCGGACGCGCCGGATATCACCGTTTTTGACACGCCGGAGCTGCACGGGTTTGAGCAAACGGCAGAGGAAGCGCTGTTCATCCTCGCCCAGAGCGCCACAGGCCGCCGCCTGATGCAAAGCGCGATGGCCGCCGATGTCGGTATTGTTTTCATGGATGATGCAGAGACTCAAAACAGCACGCGCGGCTATGTGGATTGGGAACAGAAAATCGTTTTTCTGGCCAAAGAACAAGACCCGCGCCTGCTTGCCCTCACCCTCGGGCATGAACTTGCGCATGTCAGCCAGTTCGCAAACGGCGGCGTGACGCTGAATGTCATCAAAGAGCATCCGCTGCATGCGCTGAAAAAATTTCTGGCTATCGAAGCGGATGCGCGGGCATACGAAATCAAAATCGCGCTGGAACTTGAATATCCCGCCCCTGCTGAAAACGCCGCGCGCATAAAATTTGACGGCATGGCGCAGATGGCCGCGGAAAAAACAGAAATCGCCACCCTGCCCGCACTGGTAGCAAACATCGCGCCGCGGCTGCAGGACGGCAGTCTGGACGATGCGCGTATCATGGCCGCGTGTTTCCGCGCGTTTTACTACGACATCAATCTGCGCGCGACGTATGAGAATATTATCATGACCCGCATCGAAAAGCTGGACAGCGCGATTGTGCGCGATGCGCAAAGCTTTGTGCAGGAAACGGACAGCGCCGGTTTCATCGCGCGGCTGGACGGTCATGATACGCCCTATATGCTCAAGAACCGCGACGTGACCGACATCGCAGATGCGCGCCTTGCCGCCGTATCGGCGCAGACGCTGGCGCGGCTTGAACGGCTTGCGGATATGCGCGCGGACGCAGGTATTGCGCCGGATGCCGCCGCATGGCGCGCGCCCGTTTATGCGCCGTCGCCTGCAAACAGCACACCCGCCGCGAAAGGTCCGCAAGCATGAGCCGCCGCGCATTTAACACATCAGCAGATTCACTTTTCACCGCGCTGAAACGCGGGGATGAAAAAACCGCCCTGCGCCTGATTGCGGACGGCGCGCCGTTTTTGCAAGAAAACGCCGATGGCGATACCGCATGGCATATCGCGGCGCGCGCAGGCCTGCACGGTGCTTTGCGTCTCATGGCGCAGATGGATGCAGGCGCGCTTAACAGCACCGCCGCCCAAGGCAGCGCCATCAGCGAAGCCGCCGCGCGCGGGGATGTTAAAACTATCGAGGCACTGCTCGACATCGGCGCATCGCCGGATACGCCCGATGTAAACGGCAAAACGCCGATGATGCGCGCGCTGGAGCAGCAGGAATACCGCGCGCTGGAATATCTGGCGCGCATGGGCGCGCATATCGCGACGGCGGATATGGGCCACAAAAATATCCTGCATCTGGCAGCCGAAATGAACGACACGGCGGCGCTGCGCATTTTACTGCCCGCAGGCGGCGCGCTGAATCTGCAAACCCGCATGGAAAGCGCAGCGAAAATGACGCCGCTGATGGCCGCGGTGCGTGCAGGCGCAGAAGAGGCCGTGCGGATTTTGCTGCACGCGGGCGCAAACCCGAACATTCCCGATGCGCAGAACATGACACCCTTGCACGCGGCGGCGGAGCGCAACGACGCAGGCATGATTTACACGCTGGTCTGCGAAGGCCACGCCGATATCGACCGCACCGCCAACGCAGGTTATAGCGCGCTGCACACCGCCGTCATCCACAAAAGCGCGGAGGCCATGCGCGCGCTCTGCGAGCTTGGCGCGGATGCGCATTTGAAAGACGATGAGAAACGCACACCGCTGAACATCGCGGGCTGGGGCGGATTTTTGGCGGGCGTGAAATATTTGATGGAAGACGTCGCCACCGAAACAAACGAAGACGACGCGCTGCAATCGCGCACGCAGGCGTTTTACGACGCGCTGTTCTATGACCATTCAGACGTTGCGGATTATATGCTTCAAAGCGGCAAGGTCGATATGAACCGCCCGACGCGCGGCGGCGAATACCCGTTGCAGGCCGCGTTGCAAAACGGGCAAAGCGACATGGCAGAAAAAATTATTGCCGCTGGCGCGGATGTGAATGTCAAAAACACGCAGGGCATGAGTCCGCTTTTGCTCTGCGCGCTGCGTAACCTTGTGGTGCCCGCATCACTTTTGTTGCAAAAAGGCGCAAACCCCAACCTTGCCCCGTTGAGCGAGCCGCCGCTGCATGCCGCTATCGCCGGCGATTTTCCGTTCATGGTTACGCTGCTGCTCGACCACGGCGCGAATCCGATGCAGGCCGACAGCATGGGGCGCGTCGCCATCGACCTTGCCCGCCAGAAGGGGCGCGGGCAAACCATGGTCGGTGACATCCAGCGCGCGCAAGAGCGTTTCATCAATATGAAAAACGGCAGCGCCCCTAAACCCGCGACGCCTGACGCATAAGCGCCCATACGCTGCGGTGCAGCGCGAAAACGGCGTGAGCCACGCCTCCGAATCTTTTCATAAGCGGTTGCCGCCCCCGCCCCTGCATGCTATACCGCAAAGACCCATACAACACTGATTTCACGCAACCGGAGAAGGCGCAGCAGCCCATAAGGCTACAGGCGCGGCAGGCATGAGCAACGACAACCAGCCCAACAGCCCGGACGACGGCGACCCGATTGATAAAATCTTCGGGCGGGTATCGGATATGTTCGGCAAAATGGCGAACATCGACCCGACGCGCAAACCGACCGACACGGATAAATTTTTCCGCGCCGTGAAATCCCGCAAATTCGACGAAGTGAAAGCGGCGCTGGAGGCGGGCTTCGACCCCAACCAGCACAACAAAGACGGCGATACCGCGCTGCATATCTGCGCCCGCGGCAACCTTGCCGACATGGCCGCGCTTTTGCTCGAACACAAAGCGAACCCGCGCACCGGCAAAAAAGACAAACCGGACGAGCTGCCGCTGAACGACGCCGTGAATTTCGGCAAAGCGGAAATGACCGAGCTTCTGGCGCGCCACGGCGGCTATCTGCCCGGCAACAGCACCGACGGCTGGAACCTGCTGCACCGCGCCTGTGAAAAGGGCAAACCGCAGTTGGTCGGCGCACTGCTCAAGGCCGGCGCGGGTGCCAACGACACCACCAATAACGGCTCTACCCCGCTTTTGATTTCGATTATGCGCGCACAAGCCGATGTTGCCGATGTGCTGCTGGACGACCCGCAGGTCATTGCGAAAATGAACGAGCTTTACGCAAAGACCGACGAAAAACGCCGCACCGCCTTTCAACTGGCGGTAGAGCGCGGACAGGGCGCGATTGCCCGCAAAATCATCGCGCGCGGCACGCCGCTGAACGCCGAAGACGCCGAAGGCATCTCGCCGCTGCAAGCCGCCATCCGCCGCGGCGATGCCGAACTGGTCGGGCTTTTGACCAAAAGCGGCGCGGACATCAACCATCAAAACGCCCATGGTACGCCGCTTTATTTCGCCGTGACAACGCCGGAGCTGCGCGACGATGCTGCGCGCGAAAAAATCATTTCCCTGCTGCTGGCGCGCGGTGCCGACCCCGACATCGCCGACCCCGCGACGGGCCGCACCCCCCTGATGGCGGCAGCGGCAAACATCGACCGCCTTGGCGCCCTGAATGCGCTGCTGGCGCATCCTGTCAACAAAGACCTCTGCGACAACGACGGCATGAACGCGGTTTTCCACGCGCTGAAAAACCCGCGCGCGCTGGATGCGCTGTTGCAAGCGGGCGCCAGCCCCGATGCGCGGCACATGAAAGACGCCTCGACCCCGCTGATTGCGGCCGCCAAAGACGACAACCCGCATACAGTGCGGCGTTTGCTGGATGCGGGCGCGAACCCGATGTTGTTCGATGCGCGCGGCAAATCGGCGCTATCCTACGCGCGCGACAACGTGGTGAACGAATACGCAGGCGCGGCGAATGCGCATACGATTGTGGCGATGATTGAAGAAAAACTCGCCCCGCAAACGCGCGCGCGGCGCAAACAAAAACCCCGCGGCGCGGAGTATGATTTGTGAGCGGCGCCTATCTGCGCAGCCTTATCGCCGCCGGCGATGAAACAGCGCTGAGAGAAGCGCTCGACAACCCCGTTCTTTCCAGCTTCGCCGACGACATCGACGACAAAGGCCGCAGCCTTTTGCACGATGCTATCGAATCCGGCCTTTATACCGCCGTGCCCGCACTGATGGCCGCGGGCGCCAGCGCGAAAACCGGGGATCCGCTGGGCCGCAGCCCGCTGCATCTGGCCGCGCAGCACGGGCAGGCCGATATTTGCCGCCTGATACTGGCGACGCAAAAAAATATTGATACGCGCACCCATGCGGGCGAAACCCCGCTGATGCTGGCGATTGCGCACGGGCATGTGGATGCGGCCGCGTTTTTACTGGCAAGCGGCGCCGACCCGACGCTGAAAAACCCGGCGGACAAAGACGGCATGAACGCATGGCATCTGGCCGCCAAATGCGAAAACCCCGCAATGATAGATATTTTTCTGCGCCATAGCGAACATGCGCGCATGAACGACGTTTGCGCCATCGGGCGCACGCATGCCGACGCCTTCCGCCTTGCCCTGCGCGAGGGGCACGGCGCGGTTGTGCAGCGTTTCATCGACCATGGCATTGACGTCAACAAGCGCGATAGCGAAGGCCACACGCCGCTGCACTGGCTGCTTTTGCACCGCAAGACGCGGGCGGAGGCTTTGCCGATGATAAAGCTTTTGCTTAAAAACGGTGCGGACGGCGACAAGGCCGCGAACCTGTGGGGCGAAACGCCGCTGATGATTGCCGCCAAGGCCGATTTTCCGGAGGCGATGAAATTGCTGCTCGACAAGGGCGCGGATGTCACGCGCCTCAGCCATTACCGCGAAACCGCCCTGCATTTCGCCGCGCATCATTACACCGTCGACACCATTCTTATCCTGCTGGACCACGGGGCGGACATCAACGCGCCCGACCGTATCGGGCAGACACCGCTGCATATCGCGGCGCACCACAACCGCCGCGACGTGGTGAAAACACTGGTGGCGATGGGCGCAGACCCGCTTTTGAAAGACCAGCGCGGACGCACGCCCGACCTTTTGTGCCAGGCGCCCGTGCAGGAAACCACCCGCGCCATTGTTTTGCGCGCGCAGGATGAATGGCGCAAAGGCGGCCGCCCTGTATTGGAAAATGGGCGTTTGAAAAAACGCTTCAATTTGCAAAACCGCCGCCCGCGCGGCGGCCTGCCGCGGCGTTTTGACAAAAAACCGCCTTCTAACGGCGGCGGATATCGGCCATAATACTTGCCGAAGTCTGATATCGGCGCAAGCCCGCGCGATGTGCAGACCTGCGAAACCCGAAACCGCACAAGGAAAGGACAAGCCCGTTGCTGCCGCCAAGCATTGAACGCCTTGACCCCCCTTCGCGCGCGACTGTCAATCAGGCCGTCGATACATCGGGCAACCGTTATCTTCATGCCGTTTGCCGCCAGAGCGGCCATGCAGGCCGCGCCATCGACGCCATCGACAGGCTGAAGGCCGACGTCAATACCGTGAATACCGACGGCTATTCGCCGCTGCGCTATGCGATTGAATATGGTGATAGCGAAACCGTGGCCGCGCTTTTGAAACGCGGCGCGCGCGCCAGCTATACAACTGGCAGCAAAACCTATAACGCCGTCACCGCCGCTATTTTGCGCGGGCGCGGCGACATTCTGGAGGCTGTTTTGCGCAGCGGCGGTGCGGCGCTGGTCAACAGCCCCGGCATCGATACGCGCAGCGAGGTTGAAAAAAACCCCGCCCTCGTCCTGGCGGTGCAGAAATATCATTATGACCTTATCCCGCTTCTGGCGCGCGCGGGCGCGGATTTGAACCGCGCATCGGATACAAACGGCATGACGCCCGTAATGCAGGCGGCGCAGAACGACGCGGCGGGCGTGATACAAACGCTGGTGCGGCTGGGCGCGGATGTAAACGCGGCAGGCGCAAGCGGGCAGACCGCGCTGCATCTGGCCGCCGCCCACAACGACCACCGCGTATCTGTCATGGATGCGCTTTTGGCGCTGGGCGCGGATGTGAATGCGCGCGACGGCAAAGGCCGCACGCCGCTGATGCTGGCCATCGAGGCGGGCAATATCCGCATGGCCACCAAACTGATTGCCGCGGGCGCGCAGCTGGATGCGCAAAACGCGCAGGACAATAATGAATCCGCGCTGATGATTGCCGCGCGCAAGGGGCATGGCGATGCCGCCGCGCTGCTTTTGAAGGCGGGCGCGGATGTTTTGCTGTGCGACCGTTTCAACCGCACCGCCGCGAAAATTGCCGAAGACCATCCGGGCACAAACCGCAGCATGTATGACCCCATGATGGGTTTTTCCGCGCCGCAGCCGAAAACGATGCTGCAAGAGGCGGAGAAAAAAGCCATGGCGCAGAAATTCGAAGGACAATACAGGGACGCGCGCAGAAGGCACGGCCCTTAATCGATATGCCCAGATAATTTTTTCACGCCGGCGGGTAATAAAGGGTGTCCACAAAAAAGGGACGACGACGTGAAAAAGAAAAAACAGACTGCCCCGAAACCGCCCGCCGCAGCACGCGGCGCGGATATCAAGGCGCCGAGCGCCGCCTTCAACGGCCGGTTCCTGAAAGAGCCGGATAAAATCACCGACGCCGCCAGCGGCCGCACCCGTTTGATGGACGCCGTGCTGTCGGGCGATACCGCGCAGGCAGAACGGCTTTTGCAATCGGGCGCCAGCATCAATAAAACGAATAAAGAAGGCAAAACCGCGCTGCATTACGCCGCGCGCCTTGGCCATCTTGAAATGATTTCGCTTCTGGCCGGATACAACGCGCAAATGAACCCGCGTGACAAAAACCTGCGCACGCCGCTGCAGGACGCGCTGGACGCGCCGCAGCCGCTGCGCATCATCGGCGCACTTATCAAGGCGGGGGCGGATGCGAATATCGCCGACAGCACCGGCCGCCTTCCGCTGCACCATGCCGCCGTATCGGCGCAAAACGGCGTTGTCAAAAAACTTTTGAAACACACCGAGAACCCCAATAGTCCGGACAAAAAATATGCCCAGCCGCTGCATCTGGCGGCGGAGAGCAACGGCGTCGATGTCGTGCAAACGATTATGTTCGAGCGCGTCGCGGTTTTGAGCGCGAACCAGAACGGCGATACCGCCCTGCATCTGGCCGCGATGCGCGCCGACCCGGAAGTCGCCCTGTTCCTGCTGAAAACCGAGGCGGCGCAGATGGTGAACGCCGTCAATCTGGATGGCCGCACGCCGCTGCATGCGACGTTGAAATCCGGCAGCGAAAAACTGGCGCGCGCCATGATTGACGCGGGCGCCGATGTGAACGTCACCGACCGCGCAGGGTTTACCCCCCTTTGCGAAGCGGTCATGAGCGGCAATGCGAAACTGGTGCGGCTGCTTATCGATGCGGGCGCCGACGTCGGCAAAAAAGCGGACGGCGCGAAAACGACGCCGCTGGTGCTGGCGATACAAAACAAGCGCGGAGAGCGCATATTGCAGCACCTGATGGATGCAGGCGCCGATGTCAACACGCCCAACGACGACGGGCAGACGCCGCTGATGGCCGCTGCCGCGCGCGGCGACAACACGCTTGTCAGCCTGCTTTTGGAAGGCGGCGCGAACCCCGCGCTGAAAGACAAGAACGGCCAGACGGTTTTGCATTACTGCACCAATACCACGCCCGCAAAACTGGTGGAGGCGATGATAGACGGCGGCGCGGACGTGAACGCCAAAAGCGGCTGGGGCAGAAGCGCGCTGATGGCGGCGCTGCAGGAGCGCAACGTGCCGCTTGCAGAAATTCTTTTGAAACGCGGCGCCGACCCCAAGGTGCAGGACAACCAGGGCCTGACCCCGCTGCATGCCGCGCTGCAGCTGCGCCAGCTGGCGCTTATCAATACCCTGATTGACAAGGGCGCGGATGTGAATGCTGCCGGCAGTTATTCCAAGGTCACGCCGCTGCATCTGGCCTGCAGCATGGGGCTGGAGCGCGAAGCGCAAAAGCTGCTGGAAAAAGGCGCGAATCCGAATACGCAGGACAACATGGGGCGCACGCCGCTGTGGCATTTGCTGCAGTCGCACAATGCCAGCGCGGATTTGGTGCGCAAAATGCTGGAAAAAGGCGCCGACCCGCTGGCCGACGACCATTACGGCACGAATCCGTATGACATGGCGCATAGCCAGCGCAAAACCGTGGTGACGGAGCTATTCCGCCAGCACCAGCTGAAAAAATCGGCCAAACCCTATAGCCCGAAGCCCCCGCGGCCGCCCTGGGGATATTATTGAGGCCTAAACAGCTGGAATTTAATAAAACACAAAGCTTTCATGGACATAATCCGGAATCGCCTGTAGTATAGCGCAACACCGGACAGAGCGAATGAGGACGACCGCCCTATGGCGAAAAAACAGCCCCCTTCCGTGCATTCGAACTTTCTCAAAGCAGCCCGCGATGGCGACTTTGACGGCGTCCGCCATTACTTTGAAGAAGGCGCATCGCTGAGCGCCCGCGACGAGCAAGGCCGCACCGCCATGCATATCGCGGCGGAGCGCGGTTTCAGCAAAACCATCGAGCTTCTGGTCGAACTGGGCGCGGATATCAACGCGCGCGACAACAACATGGAAACGCCGCTGCACCGCGCGGTGCGCCAGAGCAGTTTTTCATCCGATGTCAGCGCGCTTCTGATTTTACACGGCGCGGACATTACCCTGCGCAACCGTTTCAACGAAACGCCTTTCAATATCGTGAAGCAGGAAAACCAGCTGAAACAGGTTCTGCGCGGCGCATGGCTGAGCGCGCTTCAGAAAAACCCCATCAATGTCGAAACCGCACTTGACCGCGATGTCGACGTGCTGCCGCCCATGACCGTTATCAAGCGCCGCAATTCGTCGGACACGCCGCCGGCGGCCCCCTGATTTTCTAAAACCCTTCCCGTTTTTTCTGCCCCGCCGCATTTGCTGCGCCGCTTTTGTTGCATAATCCTGTTTCATTCTTGCGCGCCTTGGAAACGTGCATAAAGCACGGTGGCATCGATGTTTTTTGCACATAAAAAACAGCCTGAAGCATTGACCCTTTGATAACGATATGTCAAAAATCTAAACGTTCTGGACATTTTCATGCTGCCCATGGGCGCGCCCGTTTTTTGCGTGCCCGCCGCGGGCGGTGACAGAAAGAAAGGCAAGCAGGCAGTGGAACAGCAATCGGCTCAAGGCAGTTTCAACGAAAACGCAAAAGACGCGGCAAACGAAAACACCGCGCGCGAAGCCCCCGCCGTCGAAATCAAACAAGACGCGCTGCATGCCGCCGCCAAAGACGGCAAGCATGACGACGCCATGGCGCTTTTGCGCGCAGGCGCGCGCATCAATGCGATGAACGAGGCGCAGGACACGCCCCTGACCCTTGCGCTTGGCAATTACGACGTGCGCATGACGCGTATTTTCCTGCATGCGGGCGCCGACGTTGCCAAGTACGAACAAACAACGGGCAAATCGCTTTTGTCCGTCCTGCGCCATGCCGGCACGAATTTCAAACCCGAAGAAGAAACCATCGCCTGCCTGCTGCTGGACCACGGCGCGGCGGCGGATGTGCGCGACAACCACGGTATGCCGCTGGTATCGCGCTATGCCTCGCTGGGCATGCTGCAGGCGGTCGAACGGATTTTGCACGCAGGCGCAGACCCGAACGCGCCCAATAGCTCCAGCAACTTCTCCGCCCTTTATTTCGCCATTTCCGGCGATGCGAAATGTTTGCCTGTCATCCGCGCGCTTTTGGCGGGCGGTGCCGACCCGAACGGCGCAGAGGGCGAAACCACCGTGCCGCTACTGACCGCCGTGCGCCAGAAAAATTTCGCCGCGACCGAAGCGCTTTTGCAAGCGGGCGCCGACCCCAACCGCATCAGCCCGTCGATTGCGACCACACCGCTTGTGCAATCGCTGAAAAGCGGCGAAGGAGCGCTGACCGAGCTTTTGCTCGCACATGGCGCGAAGCCTGATGCGCCGGTTGACGGCGGTTTTCGCGCGCTCGACATTCTGGTGCGTGACAACAACGACATCGCGGCGGTCGAAAAAATCATTACTGCAGGCGCGAAGCCCGACACCAACCGCATAGATGAACACGGCGCGCCCGTTGAAACGCCGCTGCATCTGGCCGTGCGTCACAAGCGCCTTGAAATGCTGAACGTGATGCTGAAACACGGCGCCGACCCGCTGGTTGTCGATGGTTTCGGCTATACCCCGCTACAGCTCGCGCATAGTCTTTTGGGCAGCGACGATGCCATCGTTGACCGTTTGCGCATTGCCGACGGTGCCGCGCGCATCGCCCGCGAAGCCGCCGTGCGCGCTGCCGCGGTCGATACCCCGCCGCAAGGCACGCCGAAGCCCGCATCGCACCAGCCGCCACCCGCGCCCTGACAAACGCCCTGCCTGATTGACGCCACAGAGGTTTAAAAATGTTTCCTGCTTTCAACCGCTCGTCGCAGAAACCGCCGCAAGGCGTCAACGCCCCGCTGGATGACCGCGGCCGCACCGCGCTGCATCTGGCCGTTGAAAATAACGACGAAGTGGCGGTGCAGCGCCTGATACGTCTGGGCGCGAATGTGAACCAGGCCGACAAGCAAGGACAAACCCCGCTGTTCGAAGCCGCCGCGCATAAACGCGAAAACATGCTGGAAATTCTGACCGCCCGCGGCGCAAAAGCCGACCACCGCGACAGTCAGGGCCGCGGCCTTGCCGAATGGGCGATTGAAAAAGGCGCGGACGCGGTGTTTCTGGAGATTCTCGCCTCTTACGGGGCGCCGTTCGACCCCGCGAAAAATACCCGCCGCACCCCGCTGCACCGCGCCGCGGCCGAGGGGCGCACCGATTTGATTGAAACGCTTTTGCTGCAAGGGCTCGACATCAACGCCCGCGACAGCGATGGCAAGACGCCGCTGCATCTGGCCACCGCCGCAGGCAATGTTGACATGATGCGCGCCCTGGTGGCGCGCGGGGCGAATGCCGTGCAGCGCGACAACGACATCGTGACCCCGCTGCATATCGCGGCAGAAGCAGGCAACCTTGCCGCTGTTGATTACCTGCTGACGCTGCCCGATGTGCGCCTGAGCATCAACCAGCACGCCGCCTACACAAACGGCTTTACCCCCGTGATGGTCGCAGCATCCAAAAACCACACCGCGATTATCGAGCGCCTTGCCGCGCACGGCGCGGATTTGAACCAGACCGATAACCAGAACCGCCACAGTCTTTTCATCGCCGCGGAAACGGGGCATGTGGAAGCGGTGCGCAAGCTCATCGCGCTCGGCGCGGATGCCAGCAAGGATGTTTTGTCGAACAGCAACAAATCATCGGCCGTGCACTGGATTGACGAAAAGAACTACAAGGAAATCCTCGGCCTGCTGGTCACCGCGGGGGCGAATATCAACGCGGTCGATTCAAACGGCCAGACGCCGCTGCACCGCGCCTGCGATTATACCCGCCGCGACAAAATCCTGCCGCTCATTCAAATGGGCGCCGATGTGAACGGCCTTAACAATTACGGCCAGCGCCCGATTGACGAGCTGGTCGATAACTACAGCTACCGCAACGAAGACATGCCGGACATTATCGACGCGCTTTTGCGCGCCGGTGCGGATGCGGGCATTTCCCCCTCCCCCCTCGTGCAGCGCGCGCCGCTGCATGTCGCGGTTGATGCGGGGCATGCGCAGTCAACAACGCTTCTTTTGAAAAAAGGCGCGCCCGTCGATGTGCCGGAGCGCAGCGCGCAGCACCTGACCCCGCTTTTGATTGCCGCGGAAAACGGCAATATGGCGATGGCGGATATTCTTTTGTCTTACGGCGCGAATGTGCGCAAAACCGATTCCGAACAGCGCAGCGCCCTGCATCTGGCGGCACGCAGCGGCAACGCCGGTTTCTGCGAATTTTTGCTGGATAAGAGCGATATCGACATCAACCTGCGCGACAAACAGGAATGGACGCCGCTGCACCATGCCTGCGCGCGTGAAAAAACGCTGGTCGTTAAAACGCTCATCGAACGCGGTGCCGATTTGACCGCCGTTGATGGCGAGGGATACACGCCCCTGCACCGCGCGATGGCGGAGCGCAGCGACGATGTCGTTGACATGTACGTTCAGGTATTGGGCGGCCGCGCGGATTTTGACGTGCTGTCGCAAAATGGCGACACGCCGCTGATGGTCGCCGTGCGCACGGGGTTTGAACGCTCCATCACCAAGCTTGTCGCGGCAGGTGCGGATATCACCAAACAAAACCCGAACGGTGAAAGCGCGCTGCACATCGCCCTTGCCGAAAACCAGAACAGCATTGCCGAGGCGCTGGCAGGCGCGCTGCAAATCCGCGGCGTCAATCCGGACACCCTGCAGGACAAAGACGGCAACACGCCGCTGCATCTGGCCGCGCGCAGCGATGCGACGGCGGTCATGGAAAAGCTGTTGGAATCGGGCGCAGACATCAACATGCCGAACGCCGCGGGCGAAACGCCGCTGCATCTGGCCGTGCGCAACCAGCATTTTTCCGCGATTTCGCTGCTGGTAGAGCGCGGGGCGAAGGTTCTTACGGCCGATAAAGACGGCCAGACGCCTGTGGATATTGTCATGCAAGCCGAACAGGGGTATCTTTTCGACGTGTTGCTGCCCGCCGCCATCAAAGAAGAAGAAGCACAGGCAGACAAAAAACCGGCGCCGCCGGCACCCGCCCCCAAACCGCCCAAGCCCCCGACACCCTGAGGGCATACAAACGCGGCGCGGCGCTGTCCGGATGACGCCTTGAGGCCAAGGAGCCGCCAATGAAAAAGATTTCCCCCGCCCCCTTCCGCCGCCGCATGGTTGCCAGCGCCGCTTTGCTATGCGCGCTGCTATGCGTGGCCGCCCCCGCATACGCCATGGACGATATTTTCACCGCCCAGCAGGAAGCCGTCGAAAATCCGGGCGGCGGCACCAAGGTTGTCACCCCCATCAAGGATTGCATCGACAAGTTGCCGCCCGAAGAGCAGGAAGCCGTGCGCCGCAATTACCTGAAACCCTATCAGGACTGCATGACGCGCCTGCGCGCGCTTGAAGCCCGCGGCGGCCTGAAACCTGCGGCCAGTACCGACGGCGATGCGGACAAGGAATCCGGCACCGAAAAGGACGGCGGCAAAAAAGAAGTCAATAAACCCGCAGAAAACCCGCGGAATTTCGTGCGCGTACGCCCCGACGACGGCCCGCGCCTGCCCGCGCAAAGCTATGGGCAGGAAGCGCCCGCCGCGCCCGAAACCCCGTCCGCACCGGCATGGGGCGGCCTCTATAACCGTTAACCTATCTGTGTTATAATATTGCTATGCGGCGATGGGTTTCGCCGCCCACGGTTTTCAGGGAAACATCATCATGCGTATGCCGCAGGTTTTTTACACGCTCGCCCCCGCCGCGTTTTTTTGTGCTGCGCTTTCTTGCGCCGCATTCACTCTCCCCGCCTATGCGCAGGACGGCGGATATGACGGCGCCAGCCCGCGCGAATATAGCGGCACCGCCATGCAGGGTGGATACATCGGTCAGGACGCGCCGCCCGTTGCGCCCGCAGGCAGCGTGACAACCGCGCAGCCCGTGCCCGAAGAAAACGCCCCGCCGTCCCTGCCCGCCGTATTTGACAGCGCCGGCGCGCAGCCGCAAGAAGACGCCGCGCCCGCCGCCGCCGACCCTTGCGCCGATTTTGCCGATTACGCGGATAGCTATAATATGTGTCAGGACCGCATCAAGAAAATAGAGCGCATGCGCGCCGCCAAAGAGCGCCGCATGGGCACGACACCCGCCGTACTGCCGGAAAAAACCGCCGCGCCCGCCCCTGAAGACGACGCCAAAAAAGCCGTCGACAAGGTCGAAGAGCTGGAAAAGAAAATGAAAGAGCAGGAAGAAGAAGCTGCCGCGAAAAAAGCCGCGCCGACGACCAAAAAGGGTATCGGCGATTTCGACCGCGACCCTGAAAAGGGCACATCGCTGTTTAAATAAACAGCTTTGCTTCTATCCTGCGGATAACGGAAATTTTCAGTATTTAGGCCAGCGCACGTTAATACTTATGGCGCCGCGGGTTAATACTTATGGCGGCGCGCGCTAATATTTATGGCGGCGCGCCGCTGTGATGGGCTTCATCAGCGAAATTTCGCGGCGCGTGCCTTCGGTGATTTGGGGCATGTCATAGCGGTTGAACGCTTCGCGCACTTCTTCTTCCAATCCCCACTGCTTGGCGTAGAAATTCATATCGCGCCCGCGTTTGTCGGATACATCAACGCGCGCGCCTTCCTTGAGCAAGGCAATGGCCGCTTCGCGGTGCCCGCCAAGGCAGGCGAGCATAAGTGCGGTGTGTCCTTCTTCGTCGCGCTCTTCCAGCTTGACGATGTCGCGCGCCAGCAGGTTTTTCAGCGACGCCATATTGCCGCCCGCAGCAGCCAGCATCAGCGGCGTGCGCCCCTTGGCATCGCGCGCGTTAATATCGGCGCCCTGCGCCAGCATAACGTCGAACAGCTGCGTAAAGCCGTGTGCCGCCGACATGGCAAAGGCGGTTTCGCCGTCGTTATTGGTGGCCGCCATATTGAATGTGTGTTTGAGGCAAAACGCCGCAGCGTCTTCGTGATGCGCCGCGATGGCCTGCATCAGCGCGTTGTTGCCCGCCGCATTTTCCGCGTGGGTTTCGGCGCCATGGGCAAACAGAAAAGAAAGCACAGGGATACTGCCGCGCGCCCCGCCCCAAATCAGCGCCGTATTGCCCATTTTGTCGGAGCGGTTGACGGCGACACCCTTGGCGTAGGCGGCCTTCAGCCCCGCAAGGTCGGCCTTGCTGGCGGCTTCGATAAATTCGGCCGTGGCGATTTCGTGTTCGCGTGGCATGCCGCTTGAAACCTTTGGCGGGTGAAACAAAAGAGCTTTATCCTAAGGTTTATATATGTAAATGTCAAATTCAGGGCAGATTTTGGCATTAAATGTCTGAATTTAAATGCCTTAGCCCTGCGCCGCGCGTGCCGTCGCGCGTTTCTGAAACCGGATGCAACCCATGGCAACAAAGCCGGATTTTTGATTCGCCCCCGCCCGCCGCACCGCAAACAGCCGGCCCGCAAGGCCAGCCTATCCCCCTGAGCATCCACACAAAAAGCCGGGCCTGCATAAGGCGGCAAAGGGAGTGCGAAAAAAACATTTTGCCAGCGGGCGTCATTTTTGGCCAAATCCAACCATGCTCCCGAATTGCGGGTTGAACGGACACGAACCCCCAAACATCTTTTAAAAAAACCCGCGCCCCACGGCAGCGGGTTTTTTGTATCGAGGCCCTGACACAGCCATGGCAAGCAAAACAAAAACGAAAAAAACCACGCAGATAAAAAAGCGGCCAGCGAAAAAGGCGCCTGCGCGCAAAGACCCGCGCCGTGCCATTGACGCCCGCGCGATTATCGACGCACTGGAACAGCATGTGCTGGGCGCGAAAAAAATGACATCAACGCAGGTGAGCGCCGCGCTGGCGCTTTTGAAAAAGACCCTGCCCGACCTCGCCGCGCAAACCGCAGACGGCGCAGGCAAGGACAAAGAAACCACCCGCGCGCATGAAGACGCGCTGCGGGCGCTCGAATAAACCCCGCCATGCAGCCCATGAATGAAAAAGAGCGCCGCATTCGCGCGCGGCTGATGGCGGATTTTGCGCATTACGCAGCAAAATGCCTGAAGGTACGCGCCAAGGGCGGGCGCATTGTGCCCTTGAAGCTGAACAGTGCGCAGAAATATATACACGAAAAACTGGAAGAGCAGCTGGTCACCACCGGCCGCGTGCGGGCGCTGATTTTAAAGGGGCGGCAACAAGGCTGCTCCACTTACGTTCAGGCGCGGTTTTACTGGAAAGTCACGCACCGGCGCGGTGTGCGGGCGTTTATCCTGACGCATCTGGAAGACGCTTCGCGCGCCATTCATGCGATGGTGCAAAGGTTTTACGAGAACTGCCCCGAAGCGGTGCGCCCGCTGGCCACGCGCCGTTCATCGCGCGAACTGGTTTTCGGCAGGCTTGATTCAGGCTATGCCGTCGGCACGGCGAAATCGTCAGGGGTGGGACGCGCGCATACGCTGCAATATTTTCACGGCTCCGAAGTTGCCTATTGGGCGCAGGCGGAACAGCACGTCGCAGGGGCGCTGCAAGCCGTGCCGGACGAAAAAGGCACCGAGATTATTTTAGAGAGCACATCCGGCGGCGCGGCGGGGCTTTTTTACCAGATGTGCATGGATGCGCAAAAGGGGCGCGGCGGATACACGTTTGTTTTCGTGCCGTGGTTCTGGCAGGACGAATACCGCAAAACGCCTCCTGCGGACTTCACCGCAAGCGCGGAGGAAAAAGATTATCAGGCCGCCTATGGCCTTGACGATGCGCAGCTTTACTGGCGGCGCGTGAAAATGGAAGAGCTGGGCGGCATCTGGACATTTCGCCGCGAATATCCGTCAAGCGCCGAAGAAGCGTTTCACAGCGACCGCCCGAACGCACTGTGGGAGCGTGCCGGCATCGACCGCGCCCGCCGCCACCCCGCAGACGCGCCGGAAATGAAACGCATCGTCGTCGCGGTTGACCCCGCTGTGACATCGGGCCGGTATAGTGACGAGACGGGCATTATTGTCGCCGGCCTCGGCGCCGATGGCCGCGGGTATATCATCGCGGATTTGTCAGGCCGTATGAGCCCGCCCGAATGGGCATCGGCCGTGATTACAGCCTATTACAAATATCAGGCCGACCGTGTGGTCACCGAGGTCAACCAGGGCGGCGATTTGGTCGAACATACGCTGCGCAGTTTCGATGCCAGCATCGCCTATAAATCGGTGCACGCCAGCCGCGGCAAGATGGCGCGGGCGGAGCCCATCGCCGCCCTGGACGCGCGCGGGATGGTGCATCACCTCGGCGCGTTTCCGGCGCTGGAAGACCAGATGTGCCGGTTTGACCCGCTGCAAGATGCCAAAAGCCCCGACCGCGTGGATGCGCGCGTCTGGGCGCTAAGCGAGCTGATGCTGGCCCCGCGCAAAGAGCCGCGCCCGATGATATGGCAGCCGGATTAAAACACCGGATACCCGACCCCGAACACAACAACAAAAGCCGGAGTACCCGCATGGGCTGGAAAAATATTTTCTTATCCAAAAAAGCCGTGAAGGCGAGCGCGAGCGCGCCGCTGATGGTGCAATCAGGCACCTTGCAGCCGCGTTTCACGCCGCGCCAGTACGACCAGCTGGCGCGCGAGGGGTACCAGAAAAACGTTATCGCCCACCGCTGCGTGCGCCTGATAAGCCAGAGCGCGGCGGCCGTGCCGTGGGTGGTTATGCAGGGTAAGGCCGTGCATAAAACGCGGCTGGAAGAGCATCCGCTGGCAAGGCTTTTGACCCAGCCGAACCCCATGCAGGGCGGCGCGGAGCTGTTCGAAGCCGTTTATGCGTTTTACCTGATTGCGGGCAACAGTTATATCGAAGCCGTCGGCGGCGAAGATACCCCGCCGCGCGAACTGTGGACGCTGCGCCCCGACCGCCTGCGGGTTATTCCGGGCGCGCATGGGCTGCCGTCTGCCTATAGATACAGCGTCGGGGGACGCAGCGTCGATTTCCCCGTCGATATGCTGGGGGGTAAAAGCAGGCTTTTGCACCTCAAAGCTTTTCACCCGCTGGACGACTGGTACGGCATGAGCCCGCTGGAGGCCGCCGCCGCCAGCATCGACCAGCACAACGACGCCGGCCGCTGGAACGCCGCGCTTTTGCAATCATCGGGCAGGCCGTCGGGCGCACTGGTTTATAAACCCCCGCACAGCGACACCGCCGCCACCCTGACCGACGAGCAGCGCGAGGGGCTGAAGGCCGAGCTGGAAAACTTTTTCAGCGGCAGCGGCAATGCAGGCCGCCCGCTGGTTTTGGAAGGGGGGCTCGACTGGCGCGAAATGTCGCTGAGCCCCAAGGACATGGACTGGCTGGCCGGAAAAGACGTATCGGCGCGCGAAATCGCGCTGGCGTTTCATGTGCCGCCGCAGCTGGTGGGCATTGACGGCTCGCTCACCTTCGCGAATTTCGAGCAGGCGCGGCTTGCCCTTTTCGACGACGCCGTTTTGCCGTTGATTGACCATGTGAAGGACGAGCTGAACCACTGGCTTGCCCCGCGCTTCGGCGGTGACATCCGCATCGATTACGACATTGATAAAATCGAGGCCTTTGCCCTGCGCCGCGAAAAAGTCTGGCAGCGTATCAACGATGCGGGCTTCATGACAGTCAACGAAAAGCGCGCCGCACTCGGCCTTGCGCCGATTGACGGCGGCGACAAACTGGAAGGGGCGCAAGCATGAACGAAGCCGCACATACACCCGCCCCGCCGCCTGCCTTCAATTTCCGCCACGCGGGCAAGCTTTACCGTTTGCAGATGAGCGCCCGCTTTGTTTGCGCTGTGGAGGATGAAATGGGCGCGCTTGGCGCGCTCGCCCGCCGTTTTGCAAAAGGCGATTGGCGCGTGAGCGAAGTTATCACCCTGATGCAGATGTTTTTGCAGCAAAGCGGCGATTGTGTGGATTATTACACCCTCGGCGATGCGCTGCTGGCGGAGGGGTTCGCCGCGCCGCTATCCACCGTGCAGCGTTTTTTTGCCTGCCTGCCCGATAGCGCCTGCGCCGCACCGCGCCGCCCGCCCGCCGCAACAACGCCCGCCCTGCACCGCCAAAGGATAAAGGCATGAACGCAATTGCAAATTTCGTAGCGCAAAAAACAGCCTCGTCCGGCACGGGTGCGCTGCTGCTTGCGGCTGTGGCCGGATGCCGCAGTTTTGCCGATGCGTTTGGCACGGGCGGCAGCGATGTTTTTTTCTATTTCATCCGCCACCGCAGCGCGGGCGAGTGGGAAGTCGGCACCGGCCACCTGTCTGATGCGCAAACGCTGGTACGCGATAACGCGCTGGCGTCCAGCAGCGGCGGGGCGAAGGTGGATTTTTCCGCAGGGGAAAAAGACATCGTCAACGACATCCCCGCTGCGCGGCAACTGGTACTCCCCGCGGATGCAACCTCTGGGGACGTTCTTTCATATAGCGGCGATGCATGGCAGGCCGCGGCGCTGGGGATTGCGCAGGTAAGCGGGCTGTCGTCTGCGCTGGCGGGCAAAGCCGCCGCGGCACATACGCACGGCAGCGAAGATATTGCAGGGCTTGCCGCCGCCCTTGCCGCCAAAGCTGCGGCCACGCATGGCCATACGCCCGCAGACATCAGCGGGCTTGAAGACGCGCTGGCAGGCAAGGCAGATAGCGCGCACGGCCATGACATGGATGATATTTCCGGCCTTGCCGCCGCGCTCGCGGCGAAGGCGGATAATGCGCATACACATAGCAGCGCGGATATTGGCGGGCTTTCGCTTATCCTTGAAGATTACGCGCCTGCCGCGCATACGCACGGCACTGCGGATATTGACGGCCTGACCGCCGCGCTGGCGGCGAAGGCGGCGGTGTCGCATACGCATGAAATATCCGCTGTCAGCGGCCTTGGCGATGCACTTGACAGCCGCGCGCCCCTGTCGCACGCGCATGCGATAACGGACGTCACGGGGCTTGAATCCGCACTAGACGCAAAGGCCGCCACAAGCCTCAGCATCGGCGCCGCGGGCAGTCTCAGCGGCGGGGGCGATTTGTCCGCAGACCGCAGTTTCGCCCTGAGCGGCGACGAGACAAGCCCCGGCGCAGATAAATATTACGGCACCAACGGCGCAGGCGCGAAAGGCTTTCACCCCCTGCCAACACCGCCGGAGGTTGACGCGCCCGATGCGGCGGAAATTGATTTCGACGATGCTGCTTGCGTACATGCAGCGGGGGATAATGTGGCGGCCGCCATCGGCACGCTGGATGCCGCCTTGCTGCGTGCAGGGTTTCACCCGCGCCATAGCGTGACGTTCAACCATTTCAACGGCGTTGAGGCGGGCGGCTTTACGCCTGCCACATCCGGCACCAACGCAAATGCCGCCACGCTGGAGGCCGATGCCACCATCAACACTGACGCCGTAGGTGTTTGCCGCCTGTCCACCGGCACAACCGCCAGCGGCTGCGCGCTGCGCGGGCTTGGCACAGCGGCCATGATGCTGCATGCGCCGGGTAAAAAATTGCGGCTTTTGAGCCGTATCAGGCTTGCAAACCTGACGGCGTCCGGCTCGCAGGAAATTCGCGTCTGGGGCGGCGTTACCATCGGCACAGCGGCGAATACCGCGCCTGCCACCGCCATCGGGTTTTACTGGTACTACGACAAGGACAGCGCCAACTGGGTTCTGCGCCGCCGCAACGCCAGCGCGCTCAGCGATGTCGATACCGGCATAGCCGTCGAAGCGGGCGTCTGGTACGACATGGAATTGAGCGTGCAGGGCGCAAGCGCGGATGGCGATATTACCGCCGCGCTTTCCATCAACGGCGTGCCCTGCGCCGTGCATAGCCAGCTGATAAGCCCGATGCTGTATAACCCCGTATCCGCCGCCATACAAAAAGCCGCCGGCACCACCGCGCGGTATTTGTATCTGGATTACGAAGCCCTGTTTGTGGAGCGCGCATGACAACCGGCTTGCGCGGCATCGGCCATAGCGCGATTGGCGTGACGAGCGCGGCAGATGGCGCAGCCGCAAAGGGCGCGCATAAGGCCGTTTTTGCACCGCGGGTGCAGCTGCATGCCGCGCACCGAAATACCTGCGCGCAAATGGCCGTATTCGGCGATGCCTATACGCTGCCCGCGCTGGCGGCGCTGATACAAACCGCACCCGCGCGTTTTCAAGCGGCGCGGCATATTCATATCCGCCTTATCGTCCCGTAAGAAAGGGGTATTCATGCATACCGCCATCCACCCGCTTATCGAAGCGCGCAGCGGCGAGCGTTTCGAGATTATATTCAATGTCACCGACAGCGCCGGCGATGCCGCCGTGCTGGCGGGCGCCAGCGCCGAATACCGCATTGCCCGCCGCGCGGGCGAGCGGGCGCTTGTCAGCCTGACCAGCGGCAGCGAAGGCGGCATCACGCTTGCGGGCAGCGCCGCACAGGTCAGCATCGATACGAATCTTTTAAGCGCGCACGGCACGGCAATGATGGGCGATTTTTTCGGCCAGCTGCGCCTGAGCATCGGCGGGCAAACGCTGGTGGTGGCCGAAGGGCCGCTGTGCATTCACCCCGTTATCCTGAGCGCAGAGGAGACCCCCTGATGCACGCCCCCAAGCCCGAAACAACCGCCGCCGCCATCATGGACGCCGCGGCAGAATTGAAATTCGCCCCAAGCGGCATATTCGAAGGCTACGCCGCCGTATTCGGCAACGTCGATAGCGCGAATGACCGCATCGCCCCCGGCGCCTTCGCCAGCAGCCTTGGCGATTTGCGCGCCGAAGGCCGCCTGCCGCCGATGCTGTGGCAGCACGATGTGCAAAAACCCATCGGTCAATGGCTGGACATGCACGAAGACAGCCACGGGCTTTATGTACGCGGAAAGCTTTTTACCGATGACATTGCGCAGGCGCGCGAAGCCTATGCGCTTTTGCGTGAAAATGTGGTGAGCGGCCTTTCCATCGGCTACCGCACCGTGAAATCGGTGCGCGATGCGCAAAACGGCGTGCGGCTTTTGACCGAGCTTGATTTGCTGGAAGTATCCATCGTGACTTTTCCAGCCAACGAACGCGCGCGTATCCGCGCCGTCAAATCGCAATTTGCCGCGGGGCATGTCCCCGCCGAAAAAGATGTGGAGGCCGTCCTGCGCGATGCAGGTTTCAGCCGCAAACAGGCCAAGGCGCTGATGGCGCATGGCTATAAAGCCCTCGCCCCGCGCGACGCGGTGGAGGGGGAAGAGGCGGAAACAGACGAAACGGCCGCGCTTTTGTCCGGCCTTGCGCTTTGTATCCGCCGCCTGACCTGAAACCTTTCCCCTTACCCGAAACAAAAGGATATGACCATGACACAGGATGTCCGCTCGGCCGTTTATGACCTCGGCCGCGCTTTTGAAGCCTTTAAAGAAGCCAACGACCAGCGCCTGCGCGAGATTGAGCGCCGCGGCAGCGCCGACCCGCTGACCGAAATGAAGGTCAACCGCCTGAACGGCGATGTCAGCCGCGCCATCGACGCCGCCGACGCCGCCAAACGCCGCGTGGAGCAAATCGAGACCGCGCTTTGCCGCAGCCCCGCACAAAGCGGCGGCGACGAGTGGGGCGAAGCCGACCTTTTCATGCGCGAGCGCAAGGGCCGCATCGACCACGACCTCGGTATCGACGGATACCGCCAGTATAAATCCGCGCTGCGCAGTTACCTGCGCAAAAATAACGCGGGCGGCGGCGTGGATGAAATCAAGGCGCTGTCGGCAGGCTCGGACCCCGATGGCGGCTATACGGTCACCCCCGACCTGTCAGGGCGCATTGCGCAGCTGGTGCGCGAAACATCGCCCATGCGGCAGGTGGCCAGCGTCATCACCATCGGCACCGACGCGCTTGAGGGCATCCACGACCTCAACGAAGCCACATCCGGCTGGGTGGGCGAAAGCGAGGCGCGCCCCGAAACCTCCGCCCCCAAAATCGGCGAATACCGCATTCCCGTGCACGAACAATATGCCGAGCCGCGCGCAACGCAAAAACTTCTCGACGATAGCCTGTTCAATGTCGAGGAATGGCTGGCCGCGAAAATTGCGGAGCGTCTGGCGCGCATGGAAAACGAATCTTTTGTTACCGGCAACGGCGTCAAAAAACCGCGCGGGTTTCTGACTTATGCGGCAGGCACGCCGGCGGCCGGCGGGTTTTCGGTCATCGAACAGGTCTTGTCGGGTGGCAGCGGCGCTTTTGCTGATGAAAACCCCGGCGATGCGCTTATCAGCCTTGTTTATGCGCTGAAATCCGCTTACCGCGAAAAGGCGGTTTTCATGATGAAACGCTCGACCCTGGCCGAAGTGCGCAAGCTCAAGGACGGCAACGATAACTATATCTGGCAGCCCGATTTTCAAATGAAGCAGGGCGGTACGCTGCTCGGCTTTAACGTGGTCGAGGCGGAAGATATGCCGGATATTGCGGCAGGCAGCCTGTCTATCGCCTTCGGCGATTTCGGCGCGGGGTACCAGATTGTTGACAGGCAGGGCATCCGCATCCTGCGCGACAGTTTCACCGCCAAGCCCTACGTCAAATTCTACACGACCAAACGTGTGGGCGGCGATGTGGTGAATTTCGAAGCGCTGAAGCTGATGAAATTCGCGGCAAGCTGACCCCTTGCCCGATGAGCGTTCCCCCTGTGCGCGCGTAAAATTGCGCCGCGCACACCGGAAGGCCGCGCGCGGCCCCGCCCCACGCACCCCTGCGGTTTTGACCGCATGGTTTGCGCGCGCCTTCCGGCTTCTTTTTCTTGCGAAAGGACTATGACCATGCATGACATTATTCACAACATCGGCATGTCGCAAATCGCGGCGCCGCAAACGCTGACCAGCGGCAGCATTGTCAGCGAAACCATCGATATGCAGGGCATCGGCGCGCTGGCCGTGGCGGTGCTTCTGGGCGATACGGCGGATACGCTGGGCGCGTCCGTCTATATCGACCTTAAAATCGAACATGCGGAAGATAACGGCGCCGGCGCGCCCGCCGCCTTCGCCGCCTGCACGGACATTGACGTGAAGCCGGACATGAGCCTCGTCAGCGGCGTTTTCAAACGCGTGGACAGCAATGCCGAAGCCGATACCCGATATGCCGTCGAATATAGCGGCGGCAAGCGTTTTGTGCGCATCACCGCGCAGGCGCAGGGCTTGAGCGAAGGTATTCAGGTCGCCATGCTGGCACTGGCCGCGAACCCCGCGCAAGCGCCGGTCGATAACAGCTAAGGCCACTTTCGCTTTTTTGACCGAAGCCTCCTCCCCTCTGCGGGCGGGGCGGCACACCGCTGCCCCGCCTGTTTTTTTCAACCAACGCAGATTGCGCCCGCGCAACGGAGAAAACCATGACCACACCCGCCTATCATCTGGTGGAAACCGTCCCTGCGGGGGCGGAGCCGCTGACGCTGGAGGAAACGCGCCTGCACCTGCGCGTCAGCCACGATGCGGAAGACGCCCTGATTGCGGGGCTGATTGCCACTGCGCGCATGGCCTGCGAACAAATGACCGGCCTTGCGCTGATTAACCGCGGGTATAGCCTGTGGCTGGATTGCTGGCCGGGCAGCGAAAACAGCGGCTGGTGGGATGGCGTGCGCGACGGTGTCCGCAGCAGCGTGCCCAAGGCCCTCATGCTGCCGCGCCCGCCGCTTTGCGCGGTAGAGGGCATTTATATTTATAACGCCGCAAATACCGCCGCGCCTTTTGACCCTGCGCATTACTACGCCGATACGCTGCGCCGCCCGGGGCGGATTTTGCTGCAAAACGCTGCCGCCCCACCGGTGCCGGAGCGCCGCGCCAACGGCATTGAAATCCGCTATACCGCCGGATTTGGCACCACGCCGCAGGCCGTGCCCGCGATGCTGCGGCAGGGCATGAAACAGATGGCCGCTTATATGTACGAAAACCGCGGCGATGCGCCGGAGCGGGCATTGGAGCTTTCGGGCGCGGGCATCTTGTTCCGCCCCTTTCGCATGATGAGGCTGGCATGACGGAGAATAATCAAGGTATCGGCGCATTGCGCCATGCGCTCAGGCTGCAAAATGCGCTGAAAACGCCCGATGGCGGCGGCGGGTGGCATACTGTCTGGCAAGATGCCGCCCTGCATCCGCTGGTTTATGTGGCCATAGAAACCGCCGGCGGGGGCGAGAAATTGCAAAGCCACCGCCTTGAAGAAAACATTACCCGCCGCCTGCGTATTCGCGCACGCGCGGACATTGGCGCAGGCATGCGGCTGGTCGATACGGCGGCGCATACCGGATATGAAATTATTTCCGTGCGCCCTGCGGCGGATGACGGCCGTTTTTTGTGGCTGGAGACGACGGTGCGGCCGCTTTAAGATGCCTTGCGCGGCAACAGCGGCACAGGCAAAATGGGTGCATGATGTTTTTTGTTTTCATGCTGCTGGTTTACGCCATGGCGTTTTTCCACCGTTTTGAACACCGCGCAATGATTGAAGATTTGCGCGCACTGCTGCCGCTATTACCGCTGGGCGCGGATATTCCGCCGCCGCACGACTGGCGGCAGAGCGGCGGCACGCCGGATACCCCGCGGCTTTTGCGCGCGTTTCGCCCCGCAAACGGCCGCGCACGGTTGCGCTACGCCATGCCGGTTTTATTTGCCGCCGTGATGATGATTGTTTTGCAAACCTACGCCTTTGCCGCCTGCTATATCGCGGCCTGCGCGGTGAAGTGGTTTTTACTGAAAGCCGCCCTCACGCGCAGCACACAAGACGCGACGAAGGGCAGCTACGCCCTTTTTATCGGCAGCTGGCGCGTCATGGGGGAGGAGATATAAGCGCCGCGTATCAGGGCGCTTTATCTTGCCCCGGCTCTTGCCCCGGCTCTTGTTTGGGCTCTTGCTTCAGCGCGGGCTTTGCGTCGCTGCCTGCAGGTTTTTCTTCAGCCGGCTTTTCTTCGGAAGATTTTTCTTCAGGCGCAGGGGTATCGGCCGCAACGATTTCTTCGGGCAGCGGGCCGAGGTTACGCGGGTCTGTGGGCACCCATTCGGCAACTTCGCGGTCGGCGACTTCTACATCGTTATAATGCAGCTGCGTGCGCAGGCGCTCCGCCATTGTATCGGCTGCTTTGGCAAGGCGCGGGTTGCCGCGGCCGCGCGCGGCGATGCGGAACCATTTATAAGCCGTCACATGGTCGGGCTTGATATCGAATGTTTCGCCCTTGCTGCCCTGATACATGTGCGTGGCATAGAAAAAAGCGGATGTCTGGTGGCCAAGCTTCGCCGCACGTTCGTACCACAAAATAGCCAGGCGCGTGTTCACAGGAATGCCGTCGCCCACCTGATAGAGCGCGGCCGTGGCCAGCATGGCATCGGCGTTGTTACGCTCCGCCGCGCGGTGGTAAAGCAGGAAAGCTTCGGTTGTGTCTTTGCCGACGCCGTGACCTTCGGCGTACATGTTGCCGAGCAGAACCATCGCGCGCGCATCGCCCTGTTCGGCGAGCGGGCGCAGCTGCACGATGGCGCGGCGCCAGTTTTTGGCGTCGTAGGATTTTTTGCCTTCAAGAAAATCCGCCATGGCCGCAACCGGCAGCGCGACAACAAAAGCCATGACCAGCATCAATACCTTGAAACGCATAGGAACCCCCGTCCGTGCGCGCGCAGGGCAGCGCGCCGGATAATGTATGTGACAAAGAATCTGAAAAGCGCCCTTCTTCAAGAATAAGCTTTTTGTCTGTTTTTTTCAAACCCTGCCGCCGCGCCATGTAGTGGCGGAGATAAGGAACTTTATGTCGAGCGAGACGTTTTGGCACCTGCAATCCGCCCTTTACGCCAAATTGACCGAAAACAGCCCGCTTTGCGCCTTTCTGGCCGCGGGCGCTGGCAGCGTGTATGACAGCGTGCCGCCGGATGCCGCTTTTCCCTATATCGTCATCGGGGCGATGCAAAGCGCTCCAGAAGACACACAGACCACCGAAGCCCACGATATCCGCCTGACGCTGCATATTTACAGCCGCGAAGACGGGCAGCGCGAAGCCAAGCGTATCATGGCCGCCTGCGCGGACGCGCTTGAAGACGGTGCGCTGAACGTCGCGGGGCATGTGGTGGTGCTGTGCCGCCAGACAGGCACCGTTTGCGGCCTGGCCGCCGACGGGCGCACGCGCCATGCGCAAATGGAATACCGCCTGATGGTGGAGCCCGTCGTTTAAGTTTTCATACCCCTAGTCATACAGATAAATGGAGGAGCCCATGCCCAGCCAGAAAGGCCGCGACCTGCTTTTGAAAATCGGTGACGGCGCGGAAGACGAAACCTTCACCGCCATCGGCGCTGCGCGCACGGTCGCCATGACCGTCAATAACCAAAGCGCCGATGCAACCAGCATGGCCGACGGCGGCATACAGGTTTTGAACGCGGCGGCGGGTGTGCAAAGCCTGAGCCTCCGTCTTGAAGGTATATTCAAAGACAGCGCCGCCGAAGAATCCCTGCGCGCCCTCGCCTTCAGCCGTGCGGCGTGCCATTTTCTTTTGCAATTCCCGAATGGCGACAGCTATGGCGCGCCGTTTGTGGTCGAAAGCTATAACCGCGGCGGCAGTTTCGACGGGCTGGAAACATTCGGCGTCACCCTGCTGCGCGCAGGGGACGGCGTTTTTACAGCGGCGGGTGAGGCATGAGCCACCTGCCCGCGCTGAGCCTACCCCTGCCGGATGGATGCTTGCCCCTGCCCCTGACACTCGCGCTGGTCGAGGTTATGGAGACGGAAGCGGGCAGCCTTTACGCCCTTGCCGCCACTGTGCTGGCGGGCGAGGCGGCGCATGGCACGCTGATAAAGCTGCTGCGCGCCATTTACCGCCACGGCGGCTGCGACATGAAAGACGAAGCGCTTGAAAGTTATTTGCTGACCTTGAACGCCGTTAAAATCGTGACCGAAATTCTGGCCGCGGTTTTAACGCCGCTGTCGCGCATCGATATAGCGGTGGAACGCGAAGAGGGGGAGCGCGCGCCGGTGCAGGCCGGCGGCTGAACCTGCCCCACCTGCGCGGGTTTTTCATGGGCGTGCTCGGCTGGCCGCCCGATATTGTCTGCAGCCGCGCCTCGCTGCGCGATTTGGCGGAGGCCTATGCCGGATGGACGGCGCACCACGCCCCCGCCGCAGAAGCCGCCCCCAACCCAGCAGCGCTGGCGGATTTCATGCACGGTATGCTCGCGCGTTTTCCGGACGCGCCACCACACGGCAGGAAAAATAACAAAAAAGGCAAAATCAAATGAGTTTCGACAGGGATACCGAAAATATCACCCGCGCGCTTGAAGACATGCAAGGGCGCAGCCGTAGCCTGAACGACAGTCTGAAGCTGCTGGCCGAAGAAGGGTTCGAACGTCTGGGCCGCGCCGTGCAAACGCAGGCACGCAGCGCCGCGGGCGGGCGCAGCGGCAGCGGCGACAGTGTCGCCGGCATTGCCGCGCAGGAATTGTCGCGCGTGCTGAAAGCGGAACTGGCGGAAGTTTTAAAACAATCCCTGCTGCCGCAGGCGGCGCGGGGTGACGCGGGCGGCATCAACGTTATCGTGCACAATAACACCGCCGCGCAGGTAGGGGTGCGCGAAAGCACCGATGCGTTCGACCGCCGCACGCTGGAAATCACCATCGACCAGATGGTCGCGCAATCGCTGGCGCAGGGGCGGCAGACGGGTTCTGTGCTGCAAAGCCTGTTCGGGCTGGTGCCGTCGCTTGTGGGCAGATAAATGCACC
>DDBY01000143.1:1662-6695 GCA_002334985.1 Micavibrio sp. UBA2020 | reverse complement strand
GGGGGGTGAATCGGATGGCGAATTATAGGACAGGGTTTCTGCATTACCTATTAAAAAGGTTCCACCCCCTGCAAAAAAACTGGAAGTTTATGAAAAATAACGAGCAAAAGGGGATAGCGAACAGGTGTTCTATGAATTAAATTAGCTTCTCGTACCGCTTTGCGTAATGAATCGCATAATAGATTTGCTGCTGTGTAACAAAATTTCTGGGCACCTGCAAGTCAACAACGACCAGATAACACAAAACGTACGCAACCGGATACGACCACAAGCACAAGAAAGGGACTGCCGCCATGGCTAATGAATCGACCAGACACATGATCGTTGATCTCAAAACGGGCTTCGCTTACGGCATCAAACTGGATGCGGAAGGCAAATGCACGGCGGTCCAGCCCCTTAACACCAATCTTGAAACGCTCGAAGGCAAGCTTGTCAAAACCTTCGGCCCGCTGGCGGGCAATAATGGCGGCCTGCGCGAGCCGCAAACCCTGCCGTACGGCAAAACCACCTATTGCGTCGAGCTGACGGAAAACGGCGCGACGGGCAGCATTTTCACCATCGCATGGCCGAGCAAAAAAGACGCCGACGCCGGTGTTCTGCCGTCCGTGGCCAAAGCCGGCCTGCCGGACGACCTCGTCAAGGCGCGCATCGCGCCGGCGCCGAAGTCCGTGGATACGGGCAATGCCGCCGATGACGAAGATGCGAAGCTGAAAGCGGCGCTCAAGAAAATCGACGACATGATTGGTCTTGATACCGCAAAACGCGACATCAAGCAGAACATCGCCGTTGCACGTTTCAACCGCGCGAAAGAGGAAATGGGCGTCGAAGCCAACCCGATTTCGCGTCACATGGTCTTCACGGGCAACCCGGGTACGGGTAAAACCACCTTCGCGCGCGAAGTGGCGAAGGTTTATCACGCCCTCGGTTTCATCGAAAAGCCGGAAGTGCATGAAGTGAAGCGCGAAGACCTGGTTGCCGGTTACGTCGGCCAGACGGCGCTGAAAACCAAAGAAGCCATCGACAAAGCCAAAGGCGGCATTCTGTTCATCGACGAAGCCTATGCGCTGTCGCGCGGTTCCGAAGGCGGCGGTGGCGGCGATGGCAAGGATTTCGGCCGCGAAGCCATCGATACGCTGGTTGCCGCGATGGAAAACATGCGCGATGACCTTATCGTTATCGTTGCGGGCTACACCGACCCGATGAAAAACTTCATCGAAGCCAACCCCGGTCTGAAATCGCGTTTCATGACCTACATCAACTTCGATGATTATGCCGTTCCGCAGCTGACCGAAATCATGGATTTTATGCTGAAAGAGCGCGGCTATAAAATCGAACCCGCCGCACGCGAACACGCTATCCACCTTATCGAAGACGAAAAGGCGCGTGCGAAAAAAGACTTCGGCAACGGCCGTACCGTGCGTAACCTCGTCGAGAAGGTCGAAAAAGAACTCGCCCTGCGCCTTGAAGAAGAAGGCAAGCTGTCCAAAGGCCACGGCCTGACGCCGGAACAGCTGAAGGCGGAACTGACGACCATCACGCTGGCGGATATGCAGCGCGTGAGCCTCGAAGGCATCAAAACCAAGCCGGTCAAGGGCATTGGCCTTGGCGGCGGCGACTCGCCCGCCAACGGCAACAGCCCTGCCGCACTGGACAGCGTCCCCACCGCGGCGGCGCCCCGTCCGAAAAACGCATTCGGCATGTAATAGCTGCCTGCTGATACATAAAGGAAAAGGCGGTCTTCGTAAGGCCGCCTTTTTCTTATGCTTCTTATGCGCGCTTTTCTTTCGCGCCCCGATGCGTTATCACGGATAGGGAAGGATATAGCGATGAGCGAACAAAACCTGATGGCGCTGGCCGAAAAACTCTTGCCCGTGGCGCTGGCGGCGGGGGAGATTGAACTGAAATACTACCGCGAAGGCGCGGAGGTCCTTGATAAGGCCGATGGCTCGCCCGTGACGCTGGCCGATCAGGAAGCGGAAAAACTGATTGCCGCGGCGCTGCGCGAACTCGCGCCCGATATTCCGATGGTGGGCGAGGAATCTGTGGCCGAGGGGAATATCCCCGATATTTCCGGCGGGCGTTTTTTTCTGGTGGACCCGCTCGACGGTACCAAGGAATTTATCACGGGCGGCGGCGATTTCACCGTCAACATCGCGCTTTTGGAAAACTTCGTGCCGGTGATGGGCGTGATTTATGCGCCGGTCTCGGGGCTGCTTTATTATGGCGCGGGCACGCAGGCTTTTGTGTCGGATAACGGCAAACCCGCAAAACAAATGCGCGTGCGCCCCGCGCCCGACGAGGGCATCACCGTCGTCGCCAGCAAACGCCACGGCGACCCCGAACGTTTGAGCGATTTTCTCAAAGACAAAAAAGTCGCGCAGATGGTGAGCCGCTCCAGCTCGCTTAAATTCTGCGTGATTGCGGCGGGGGAGGCGGATTTCTACCCGCGCCTCGGCCCCACGTCCGAATGGGATACGGCGGCGGGCGATGCGATTTTGCGCGCGGCGGGCGGGCAGGTCACGCAGCTTTGCGGCGCGCCGCTTGAATACGGCAAGGCGGACAAGCGTTTCCTGAACCCCGAATTCGTCGCCTTCGCGCCGTGATTTAAACGGCGGGCGTTTCCGCTATCAGATGTTCTATGCGCGTTTTCAGCATAAAAAATGCTGTATCGAAAGCCTCCACAATCTCGGCGGGGCTTCCGGCGGCATGGGCGGGGTCGGGTGTCGGCCAATGCAATTTGCGTGGTTTTTGTCCGCTTGTGCCCAGAAAAACGGGGCAGCTTTCGGCGGCGGCGGAATCGCAGACCGTGACCACGATATCAAGCGGCTGATGCGCGAAAACATCCCATGATTTGCTCGCGGGCGTGCCTGCGGGGATGCCGTGGCGCTTCAATGTTGCAAGCGCGCCTGCATGCACATGCCCCGCCGGTTTGCTGCCCGCGCTATAGGCCTTGAACCGGCCTTGACCCAAATGGTTCAGCAAAGCCTCCGCCATCACCGAGCGGCAGGAATTGCCTGTGCAAAGAATAAGAACTTCGATGGGGTGGCTCATGGCGGCGTCGCTCCTGTTTTGAAATGTTTTTTGAAACGCAGCGCAAATCCGACAAGCGCCACAAGCACCGGCACTTCGACCAAGGGCCCGATGACCGCGGCAAAAGCGACGGGCGAGGCAAGGCCGAAAGCAGCGATAGCCACCGCAATCGCAAGCTCGAAGTTATTGCTGGCCGCCGTGAAGGCGACTGCGGTCGTGCGTCCGTAATCGACTTTTGCGCGATGTCCCATGTAAAAGCTCAGGGCGAACATGATGCCGAAATAAATCGCCAGCGGCAGCGCGATGCGCAGCGCATCCAGCGGCAAATCGACTATCATGTGGCCTTTCAGGGTGAACATCGCGGCGATGGTAAACAGCAGCGCGGCCAATGTCAGCGGTGCGGTGCGGGCAACGAAAACGGTTTCATACCATACGTCGCCTTTGCGCCTGCGCAAATAACGCCGCGTCAAATACCCCGCGGCGAAGGGCACGCCAAGGTAAAGCGCGACGCTTTGCGCTACGACGCTGAACGGGATATCGCCAGCGCTGGTGGCAATGCCGCACCACGCCGGAAGAACAGAAAGAAAAAACCACGCATAAACACTAAAAAACGCCAGCTGGAAAAGGCTATTGAACGCCACCAGCCCTGCGACGTATTCGTTATCGCCCTCCGCCAGCTGGTTCCAGACAATCACCATCGCGATGCAGCGTGCAAGGCCGATAAGGATAACGCCGGTCATGTATTCGGGATAGTCGCGCAGAAAAAGAGCAGCCAGCCCAAACATCAAAAGCGGGCCAATCACCCAGTTTTGCAAAAGCGACAGGGCAAGCACTTTTCTGTTTTTAAAGACCTGCGGCAGGGTTTCATAGCGCACCCGCGCGAGCGGCGGATACATCATCGCAATCAATCCGGCAGCAATAGGGATGCTTGTGCCGCCGATAGAAAGTTGGTCAAGCAGCGCGGGGGCGGCGGGTATGAAATGGCCGGACAATACCCCTGCCGCCATGGCCATGAAAATCCACAGGGTGAGAAAACGGTCGAGTACGGACAGGCGCCGTGGACAGCCGCCGCAGCGGGCAATCGTTTCTTGTTGGGGCATTTCTATCTCTTTTCAGCTATCAGCAGCAGCCGCTGCCGGATGTGCCGCAGCCGCCGCCTGCGGTTTTTATCGCCGCGGGTTTGACCGAAGCGGGCGGGGCGCAGCAGGCGCTTTCCTGCGTGGCGGCGGCGGGTTTGTCGCCGTACATCTGCGCGTCTTCCATGGTGTGATAGGCTTCCCACGCCATGCCGGCGGGGTCTTCCACCCATGATTTTTCAGACCGCGCATAGCAGCAAGTGGTTTCGCCTTCGCTGTGCATGGAAAGATTGGCGGCCGACAGCTGCGTGCGCAGGGCGTTCAGCTCCTCCGCGCTATCGACCTGAATGCCGAGGTGGTCAACGCCGCGTTTGCCACTGCGCGTGGAGACCGCAAAATTCACATGCGGGTCGTCCAGCATCCACTTCGCATAGTCCTGTTTTGTTTTCACGGGTGCAGCGCCGAACAGGGCGCTGTAAAAACGGATGGCATCGTCGATGTTCTCGACGCCGACGTGAATGTGCAGACGTTTCATGTTTTGTCTCCTTGCGGTGTCAATGTGGCGGGGGCGCAGCAGGCGGCCAGTTCAATAACCGCGCAGCCGCTTTGGGCATCGTCGCGCACCTGCGCCACATCGCTGCGGCAGCAGTTCTCCGCCATGAAGCGGATAAGCGCGGTGAAAAAAGTAAAATCGGCGCGGTAGATGATGGAGCGTCCGCGCCGCTCCGCCTGCACCAGCCCTGCGCGCGACAGATGCGACAGGTGGAAAGACAACGTATTCGCAGGCACGCTCAACCGCTCCCCCAGTGTACCGGCGGGCACACCGCTGCCGCCGTATTCGACAAGCAAACGGAAAATCTGCAGGCGGGTTTCCTGCGACAGGGCGGCAAAGGCGGAAAGGGCGTTTTCTGTGTTCATATTTCTATT
>DDBY01000143.1:0-1320 GCA_002334985.1 Micavibrio sp. UBA2020 | reverse complement strand
ATTGACGACCGACCGACTGGTCGGTTAGCCTGCGTCATGACGATTCCAGAGCCCGATTCCATCCTTGAGCCCCTCGCCACCCGCGACCGTTTGATTGCGACCGCGGCGGATATGCTGATGCAGCAAAGCTACGGCGCTGTCAGCGTGGATGATATTTGCAAAGCGGCGGAGATTAAAAAGGGCACGTTCTATCACTACTTCCCCTCCAAAACCGATTTGGCGCTTGCGGCCTATACATGGAAATGGTCGATGTTCGAAGCGGTGCTGGATAAATGTTTCCAGCGCGATGTCGCGCCGCTGGAGCGTCTCAACCGCTATGCCTCCGCCGCCTATACCTACCAGCGTTACAATTTCGAGGTGGAGGGAAAACTCTGCGGCTGCCCCCATACCAGCGCCGCGCAGGAAATGGGCACGCAGGACGAGCGCATCCGCGAAAAAATCAAAGGCATCTATGACCTGCACGCGGCCTATTTCGACGGCTGCCTTGGCGATATGGCCGAGCATGCGGCGCAGACACCGGAGCGCAGGCGGGAGCTTGCCGGCGAGATGCTGTCTTTTTCAAGCGGCGTCATGTGTCAGGCCAAAGTCATGAACGACCCCGAAGTTATCCGCCAGCAAATGCTGGCAGGTCTCTACCGGCTTGCGGGCGCGGCGCAAACGCCGCCTGCGGTCGAATTCGACAAAACAATTTGGATTAACGAAGCTTCTCAATGCGGAGTCAAAATCGATGGTTAAGAATGTAATCGTGTTCGTCACGGCGGGTGCGCTGGGCGCCTATATGATGATGACGGGCAAGCTGCCCCTGCCGGGCGGCCCTCAGCAACTGCAAAAACCGGCCGTGGCCATTGCCGCCGCGCCCGAACAGCCGCAGGCGATGCCCGCCAGCGTTTCCGCCGCGCTCAGCCGCGATATTACCGAATGGAGCGAGTTTTCCGGCCGCCTGCGCGCGATGGAAGACGTGCAGGTGCGCCCGCGCGTATCGGGCACGGTGGATGCGGTGCATTTCCGCGAAGGCGATATGGTGAAACGCGGCCAGACGCTGTTCACCATCGACACCCGCCCGTTCAAGGCCGCATACGACCAGGCCGCCGCCGCGCTGAAAGGGGCGGAGGCGCGCGCCGAGCTGACGCGCAGCGATTTCACCCGCGCCGAAAAACTGCTGGCTGAAAAAGCCGTATCGCAGCGCGAATTCGATGAAAAGAAAAACGCGTTCCTCGAAGCCGACGCCGCGGTGGCGGCGGGCAAGGCCGCGCTTGACCTTGCCGCGCTCGACATGGAATACGCCGAAGTGCGCGCGCCGATTGACGGCCGCGTCGGCCG
>DDBY01000128.1 GCA_002334985.1 Micavibrio sp. UBA2020 | reverse complement strand
TGAATGGTTTTGTGGATGCGGCGGCGCATGGCCTCGCTATCCGCTTTACCGCCGGTAGCCGCGCTGTCTTGCAGCATGACCAGACGCCAGACGCGGTTGACGTATTTCCACGCGCCTTCGATACCGCTTTCCGTCCATTCCAAATCGCGCTCCGGCGGGCTGTCGGACAGGATAAACAAACGCGCGGCATCGGCGCCGTAGGTCTCCAGAATTTCCACGGGGTCCACCGTGTTTTTCTTGGACTTGGACATTTTTTCGATGCGGCCGACGGTCACGGGGGAATTATCCGCCTTTTTATAAACCGCATTGCCGCTAAATTCGATTTCGGCGGGGTACAGCCATTTGCCGTTCTGGTCTTTATAGGTTTCATGCGTGACCATGCCCTGCGTGAACAGCGCGGTGAACGGCTCGTCAAAATTCAGGTATCCGCATTTTTTGAGCGCACGGGTAAAGAACCGTGCATACAAAAGGTGCATAACGGCATGTTCCACACCGCCGATGTATTGGTCAACGGGCGCCCAGTAGGCGACTTTGTCTTTGTCAAAACCGCGTTCTTCGTTTTTCGGGTCGCAATAACGGAACTGGTACCACGAGCTTTCAAAGAAAGTGTCAAACGTATCCGTTTCACGCTCCGCCGCTCCGCCGCATTTGGGGCAGGTGGTGTTTTTCCACGTCGGGTGATGCGCAATCGGGTTGCCGGGCTGGTCAAAACTGACATCTTCGGGCAGCGTGACGGGAAGGTCTTTTTCCGGCACCGGCACAATGCCGCAGGACGGGCAATGCACGATAGGCACGGGGCAGCCCCAATAACGCTGGCGGCTGATGCCCCAGTCGCGCAGGCGGTATTGCGTGGTGCCTTGGCCTTTGCCGAGTTTTTCCATGCGCGCAATCGCTGCGCGCTTGGCATCGTCCGACGTCATGCCGTTCAGGAAGTCTGAATTATTCAGCTTGCCGGGGCCGGTATAGGGCTCGTCCTTGATGGCGAAGGTTTTGGCATCCTCGCCGTCCGGAATGACAACGGGGATGATGTCCAAGTTATATTTACGCGCAAATTCGAAATCGCGCTGGTCATGCGCGGGGCAGCCGAAAATCGCGCCCGTGCCGTAATCCATCAAAACGAAGTTGGCGATGAATACGCGCAGTTTTTTGTCGGTGGCAAAGGGGTGAATAACCTCGACGCCGGTATCGAAACCGATTTTCTCCGCCGTTTCCAAAACCGCTTCGGATGTGCCAAGGCGGCGACATTCGGCGATGAAATCGCGTGCGCCCGCGTGTTTTTCGGCCAGTGCCGCGGCAATCGGGTGGTCGGGCGACAGCGCAACGAAAGACGCGCCGAACAACGTGTCGGGGCGGGTCGTGAAAACTTCGATGTCAGATGCGCCCGCGTCCTTCGCGGTGTCGTTCGGGGCGATGTCAAAACGGAAATTCAAACCCTGCGATTTGCCAATCCAGTTTTCCTGCATGATGCGGACTTTTTCCGGCCAGCCGGGCAGGGTGTCGAGCCCCGCCAGCAAATCATCGGCAAAATCGGTGATTTTCAGGAACCATTGCTTCAGCTTGCGGCGCTCCACCGGCGCGCCGGAGCGCCAGCCGCAACCGTCCACAACCTGCTCGTTCGCCAGAACCGTGTTTTCGATGGGGTCCCAGTTCACGAAGCTTTCTTTTTGATACGCCAGACCTGCTTTGAGGAAATCGAGGAAGAATTTCTGTTCATGCCGGTAATACTCCGGCGTGCAGGTCGCCACCTCGCGGTCCCAGTCGATGGCCAGACCCATCATGTCCATCTGCCCCTTCATGACCGCAATATTCTGATGCGTCCATGCGGCGGGGTGGGTTTTGTTTTCAATCGCGGCGTTTTCCGCGGGCAGGCCGAAAGCATCCCAGCCCATCGGGTTCAAAACGTTGAACCCCTGCGCGCGTTTAAAACGCGCAACCACGTCCGACAGCGTGTAGTTGCGCACATGCCCCATGTGCAAACGACCCGACGGATAGGGGAACATGGCAAGGGTGTAAAACTTGCGCTTGGTTTCGTCTTCGGCAACGGCAAAGCTGCCGCGGTCACGCCAGACGTTTTGCCAATGGGCTTCCGCGCGTTTGATGTTGTATCTGTCTTGCATGGATATATGTCCTTCAGGTCGGAAACCTGCCGGCGGCAGCGGGTGCGCCGCGCCGTGCGGCGGGTAAAAAACGGATTAGTTCAGGCGGCCCATTTGCGCCACGCGCAGTTCACGCGCGCGCGTCAGAATGGCGTTTTCAATGCCAAGACCCATTTCGGGTGTGACCGCCGCATCGCGCCAGTTGCCGCCCTGCTTGGTTTGCTTGAATACCGCTACGCGCACGCCGTCAGAACGCAGCTGGCGGTCGAGGATGAAAACGTTCAGCTTGAAACGCTCCCCCTGCACATCGGGGTTTTCGTACCAGTCCGTCAGGATAACCCCGCCGAAGGGGTCGGCGGAGGCCAGCGGCATGAACGACACCGTATCCAGCGACGCGCGCCACAGGAAACTGTTGACGCCGATGCCCGCGCCGCCTTCGGACGGTTCGTCATCGCTGCCGAAAAGTTTATCGCCCAGCGATTTGCCTTCGCCGAAAATCGTTTCGCGCTTTTGGTCGCTGTAGAGAATTTTATCGCTGCCCTTGGGGCGCGTGGGATAGCTGGCTTCGCGTTTGACACCCTCGCAGCCCGCCAAAAGCAAAACCGCCACCAGCGTCAGCAAAGAGCGGCGCAGAAAAGAGCGGGGGTGCGAAGAAAGGCGGGCGGTTTTTGTCATGTCGGTTGTCCTGTAGCTGTCCTGTACATGTTTATATATAGAGACATTTAGATACCATGAACCCCCCCGCGCATACAATAACAAGAGGACGTGTCCCGCGCCCCGAATAAGAGGGCGCAGCGCGCGCGTTACGGACAGGCCTGCGTATGTCCTGATAAACACGCAGCCGCGGCCAAAACCCCGCGCCAATCCCCGCGCCGCAGGGGCGGAGTCGCCCCCCGCGTGCCGCTTTGCAAGGGCTTTCGGCCGCGCCGCAGGCAGATTCCTGCCCTCGCCCCGCGGGGGTTCAGCAATATGACAAAAATGTATCAATCCGCCCAAAAACCTGCCAAAACCGCGGAAATCTTCAAAAAATTCAACATTATTTTACCTAAACCATGAGAGGGTGATGTTGCGCGGATGCCACACAGACCGCTGTATGTGATTTCGGGCGCTTTGTTCAGGTTGACCGTCTGCCGTGCCCTCGGATATTTCTTTTTGTAATGGTGAAAAAGACATTTGCTGTCTTTGTCTCACTCAAGTCAAAAACGCTCACGAAATTCTTCGGGGCACTTTGGAGGAAAACACAATGAAAAAGGTACTTCTCGCAGGTACGGCACTCGTCGGTGCAGCGCTCGTCGCTTCTCCCGCTCAAGCCGAACTGAAACTTGGCCTCGGTGGCTATTTCAAAGGTTACGCAGTTTACGTTGATGAAGACGCAGAACTGCCGAACCAGCGCGATTTCGAATTCCGCAAAAACACGGAAGTCCACTTCACCGGCGAAACGACCCTCGACAACGGCCTGACCGTTGGCGTTCACGTTGAGCAAGAAGTTGAAAACAACGGCAACAACAACGAATCCTACGCATACTTCTCCGGCGGCTGGGGCCGCGTTAACTTCGGTAACGAAGATGGCGCCGCTTACCTGCTGCAAATCGCTGCTCCGTCTGCTGACAGCAACGTTGACGGTCTGCGTACCTTCATCAGCGGCTTCCAGTCTGACGAAGATCTGGACTACGATCTCGCTCACTTCGGCAGCAAACAAGCTGGCAACATCTCCGGTAACAACCCGACGGATCGCCTGACCTACCTGACGCCGAAATTCAACGGCTTCCAGGCTGGTGTTTCCTACGCTCCGGATGCAAGCCTCGAAAACGGTATCGGCGTTATGGGC
>DDBY01000169.1 GCA_002334985.1 Micavibrio sp. UBA2020 | reverse complement strand
AGATTTCGCGGCGGATATGAACCTCGACGCACTTGGTGCGATTGCATGGGACAAGGGCTGTTACATCGGGCAGGAAGTCACCGCCCGCATGCACTACAAGGGGCTTGCCAAAAAGCGCCTGTTGATAGTGGAGGGGCGGGACATCACCGAAGGCGATATGCTGTTCAATAACGGCCGTGTGGTCGGTGAAGTGCGCCAGTCCAATCCGCGCGAGAGCGAACAGGCACTGGCCATCGTCCGGCTTGATTCCATCGAGGGGCTATCGTCAGCAGGCAACAAGCCTGTCAGCGCGGTATTGCCGTCTTACCTTGAAAATTCAGTATCTTGAACGATAGTATCTAAAAATTAACCATAATGGAGCTACAATAGTTCCATGACCAAAGCGGGGTATGGGGGCATGGCCGGCGCGTCTCGGGATAATTCTATTTTCACCAAGGGTAAAGAGCAGGACGCTCTCGACAAATTGTCGTTGTCCATGATTCCCTTGTCCAGTTCGGCGCTGCGCAATGCGCGCCTCATCAAAAACGCACGCATGGAAACCACGGTCGAGCTGATGCACGACCCTGTGGCGGGTAGTTTGCAAATGCGGCCCGATGATATTTCCGATAACCTCACGAACAGCACACGCGACCGTGCGATTATCCGTGCGCTGGCGGCGCTAAATAGTTACGACGTTTATTCCCTGCGTGGCAGCCTGAAGCGCATTGGCGTCGAGGTTGAGGACGAGAAAAAACTCGACCTTACCGATGACATGAAACTGACACTGCATCAGTACATGATGGCTTTCACACGCCCGCTGGTTGACCGTATTTTCGGGTATGAACAGGCGCACGGGCATGAAGACATCAATCTGCTGCTCAATGACCCCGACATCGCCCGCGTGCGCGATAACCTGCGCATTATGTCGGAAAAGACAGGCATTCCGCTTGAGGAAATCCCGCGCTTTCTGGCGTCATACAGTGATGTTTTCCTCTCTGTCGCCTATTACCGCCACAGTTTTGAAAGCCTCGGCGATGAAATCGAGCGTTTCATGGTATGGATAGGGGAGTTGCAACAAAGCCGCGATGTGAAATCGTCGCCGCGCATGGTCAATGCCTGCCGCAATACCGAAGACATCGTGTACAAGCTCACCAATTCGGTGCGCGAGCGCATGAGCAGATTTAACAAAGCTTTCCACATGTTCTGGAGCGATATTAACAGAGACTCCTTCGAGCAGCTGCGCAAGCAGGTGGAGGAAAACCACGACGGCATGGGGGCTGTTCTTTGCGGCTTGCTGGTTAAAATCCGCAACTGGTCTTACGAATTTCCGGACAATACGGTGGGTAGTCCCGCCAAGCGCGTGACCTTTGTCATGACGGAAATCGAGCCCGGCCTCGACAAGCTCAAGATGTTCGAAAACGAAGCCCGCAAGGCCATCGGCCTGCCGCCGATTACCTGATATTTTCCGCTAAACCGCTGAAATTGTGCGCCGCAGCATATTTTTGTGGACAACAAGCCGTTGTCCATATTAAAAACATAGACGGCGTCAACCTTTTGGCATCGGTTTTCGGGCATGATTTTTACGGATTTTCTTAACTGGGTGGCTTTTTTTTGGTTTCTGACCTGCTGGGTCGGCTATACCTTCTACGCCAAACGCGCAGCCGAAAACAAAGCCTGCCTCGCCGCGCTCATTTACAGCTATCGCATCGACTGGATGAAAAGCCTGCTGCGGCATGAAAACCGCATTTCGGACCTCGCGCTGCTGGGCAATCTGATGCAAATGGTCAATTTCATGGCGACCACCAATATTTTCGTTCTGGCAGGCGCGGTGACGGTTCTTTATTCGTCCGACAGTGTTTTGAAACTGCTCGAAGGTCACTCGTTTATCGCAGGCGCGACGCTGGAGCAAATCCAGTTCAAGCTGCTGATGCTGGTCGTGATTTTCATTTACGCGTTTTTCCGCTTCACCTGGGCGCTGCGCCAGCACACGTTTTGCTCCATCATGATTGGCGCCGCGCCGCAAGTACCCGCGGGGCGCGAGCTTACCGTGGACGAAGAACAGTTCGCGCAGCAAGTCGCCAAAGTATCCGACCGCGCTGCGCATGAATTCAACTACGGACTGCGCTCGTATTATTTCGCGCTGTCGCTGCTGGCGTGGTTCATCTCGCCCGTGCTTTTCATGGCCGCTTGCACGCTGGTCGTGGTTGTTCTTTACCTGCGCGAATTCCGCTCCCGCACGCTCAGCATGCTGGTGCGCAGCCGCCAGAGCTTTATCAAAGTCGTGCGCACCAATCAGGAAAACGCCATGAAAGCGCAGGCGGCGAACCGCAACCTGCCGCCCGCCGCCTGATTATTTTCAATCCCGCGTATTAGTATTACTTCTTGATGGCCGCTTGCGCCGCTGCCAGACGTGCAATCGGTACGCGGTAAGGGGAGCAGGAAACATAGTCCAGACCGACCGTTTCAAAAAACGCAATCGATGCCGGGTCGCCGCCATGTTCGCCGCAAATACCGAGCTTGATGTCCGCACGCGTTTTGCGCCCACGCTCCGCCGCAGTTTTTACAAGCTCGCCCACGCCTTCGGTATCGATGGAGGCGAAGGGGTCTGCGGGCAAAAGCCCTGCTTGCTGATAAACCGGCAGGAAGGAGCCCGCATCGTCGCGGCTGATGCCGAAGGTGGTTTGTGTCAGGTCATTGGTGCCGAAGCTGAAAAACTCAGCCGTTTCCGCAATCGTGCCCGCGGCAAGTGCAGCGCGTGGCAGTTCAATCATCGTGCCGACCAGATATTCGTCGCGTTTGATGCTGCACGCTGCTGCCACGCGTGCCACCATCATGGACAGCAAATCCATCTCTGCCTTTGTTGCAATCAACGGTACCATGATTTCGGGCATAACCATCTTTCCGGTTTCTGCCTTGACGGCCACAGCCGCTTCAAAAATCGCCTTGACCTGCATTTCATAGATTTCAGGATAAACGATTCCAAGGCGTGAACCGCGCAGGCCCAGCATGGGGTTGGTTTCATGCAGGCGGTGGATACGCTGCTCCACGCGCTCAACGCTGATATTCAGCGATGACGCCAGTTCAGCAATTTCATCGGCCTGCTGGGGCAGGAATTCATGCAGCGGCGGGTCGAGCAGGCGGATGGTCACCGGCAAACCCAGCATGATTTTGAAAAGGTCGATAAAATCCTTGCGCTGATGCGGCTCGATTTTCGCAAGTGCGTCTTTACGCTCCTGCGACGTTTCGGCCAAAATCATCTGGCGGACGTGCAAAATGCGTGCAGGGTCGAAAAACATGTGTTCTGTGCGGCAAAGACCGATACCTTCGGCGCCGAATTTGCGCGCGGTTTCCGCATCCAGCGGCGTTTCGGCATTGGCGCGGATACCAAGGCGGCGAAGGCCGTCCGCCCATGCCATCAGCGTTTCGAAATGCCCGGTAAGTGCAGGCTGGCGCATCGCAATCGCGCCTTCCATGACTTCACCTGTCGCGCCGTCCAGCGTCAGCATGTCGCCTTCGCGGAAGGTTTTATCGCCAATGGTCATTGTGCGCGCTTTATGGTCGATACGCACATCACCCGCGCCGGCGACGCAGGGCTTGCCCATGCCGCGCGCGACAACCGCCGCGTGGCTGGTCATACCGCCGCGCGATGTCAGGATGCCTTCGGCCGCGTGCATGCCGTGAATGTCTTCGGGGCTGGTTTCGGTGCGGCAGAGGATGATTTTATGCCCCGCCTTGGCGCGCGTTTCAGCTTCGTCCGCATCAAATACCACTTCGCCCACCGCCGCGCCGGGGGAGGCGGGCAGGCCGCGCGTCAAGACTGTCTTGGCGGCTTTGGGGTCGATAGTCGGGTGCAACAGTTGGTCGAGCGAATGGGGCGCGATGCGCTGCACGGCCTGTTCTTTGGTAATCAAACCTTCTTCGACCATTTCAACGGCGATGCGCAGCGCCGCCGCCGCCGTGCGTTTGCCGCCGCGGGTTTGCAGCATATATAGCTTGCGGTTTTGAATGGTGAATTCAATGTCCTGCATGTCTTTGTAGTGTTTTTCCAGCTGCAGGCGGATGGCGTTCAGCTCGGCGAAAACTTCGGGCATGACGGTTTTCAGCTCGCTCATCGGCTGGGGTGTGCGGATGCCCGCAACAACGTCTTCGCCCTGCGCGTTCACCAGATATTCACCATAGAAAGTATTTTCGCCCGTGGACGGGTCGCGCGTGAAGGCGACACCCGTGCCGCAATCATCGCCCATGTTGCCGAAAACGACAGCCTGCACGTTGACGGCGGTGCCCCATGCTTCGGGGATGCTGTTGATTTTGCGGTAGGTGACAGCGCGCGGGGTCATCCATGATTTGAACACGGCGCCAATCGCACCCCACAGCTGTTCGCGCGGGTCTTGCGGGAAGGGCTTGCCGATGGAATCCTGCACAATCGCTTTGTATTCCGAAACGATTTCCATCCAGCCATCGGCATTGATATCGGTATCCAGCTTCAATTTGTTACGGCGCTTGAATGTGTCCAGCACGTCTTCGAAATGGTGATGGTCAACACCCAGAACGACGTCGCTATACATCTGTATCAGACGGCGGTAGCAATCCCATGCGAAGCGGGGGTTGTTGCTGGCCTTGGCCAAGGCAAGGGTCGTCTGGTCGTTAAGGCCGAGGTTGAGGATGGTATCCATCATGCCCGGCATCGACACGCGTGCGCCGGAGCGCACGGCGAGCAAAAGCGGGCGCTCCCCTGCGCCAAATTTTCCGCCGATTTCGGATTCAAGCTGCGCCAGCGCGCTATCTACCTGCGCTTCAAGTTCAGCCGGATAGCTGCTGCCGTTTTGGTAAAAACAGGTGCAAACCTCTGTCGAAAGAATAAAGCCGGGGGGCACGGGCAGGCCGAGGCGGCTCATTTCCGCCAAGTTCGCGCCCTTGCCGCCAAGCAGGTTTTTCTGCCCCGCATCACCTTCGCACAATGTTTTCCCAAAACTATAAACCCATTTTTGCATTTGATTTGGTTCCGGTTTCAATTGTGCGTTGGCGGTCATGTCGGCTTTACCCCTCTGTTTTCGAAAAATCGGCGATGGTGTTCATGGTATCCCGAAGACGCGAGAGCAAGCTCAGGCGGTTCGCGCGAATATCCGCTTCGGGCGCGTTCACCATGATTTTGTCAAAAAACGCATCAACCGGCGCGCGCAGTTCGGACAGCGCGGCCATGCAGCCCGTGTAATCTTCGCGGGCGAACAAGTCCTTGACCTTCGCGGCGACGGGCACCAGCGCGGCGGCGAGGTCTTTTTCAGCCTGTTCTTTCAAAAGCGCGTCGCTCAGCGCCGCAGCGTCGAAAGATTTGCCGTCTTTCTTTTCTTCGATACGCAGAATATTCGCGCCGCGTTTATAGGCGGCCAGCAGGTTTGCGCCGTTATCGGTTCCGACGAAATCGCGCAGCGCCTGCACCAGCTTCACGACCAGCGCGATGTCATCCTTGCGCACATCGGCGGCAAGAACGGCGTCGATAAGGTCGTGGCGGATGCCCTGGTCTTTCAGCGCAACCTTCAGGCGTTCGGTAAAGAACTGCACGAGGTCGGATGTGACATCCTTCATCGGACGCAGGCCGGATACGGCATAGCCGTTATAGGCCGCCTCGAACAACGGGACGAGGGGCAGGCGCAGGTTGTTCTCCAGCACGATGCGGATGATGCCGAGCGCGGCACGGCGCAGCGCGAAGGGGTCTTTGGACCCCGTCGGTTTTTCATCAATCGCAAAAAAGCCGGCCAGCGTATCCAGTTTGTCCGCAAGCGCGGTGCAGATGCTCAGCGGTTCGTTGGGGCAGGTGTCGTTTGCGCCCACGGGTTTGTAATGGTCGGCAATCGCCTGCGCGACGGCGGGCGTTTCCTTGTCATGCAGCGCATAATAACGCCCCATGATGCCCTGCACTTCGGGGAACTGGAACACGACGCCCGATGTCAAATCCGCCTTGGCGAGCAGGGCGGCGCGCGCCGCCTGCTTGTCATCCGCGCCGATTTGCTTGGCGACATGCGCCGCGAGTTTTTCAAGGCGGGAAACTTTGTCTTTCACCGTGCCGAGTTTCTGGTGGAACGTAATCTGGCCGAGCGCGCCAACGCGGCTTTCCAGTTTTTGCTTGCGGTCCTGGTCCCAGAAAAATTTGGCATCGGACAGGCGGGCGCGCAGGACTTTTTCATTCCCCGCGACAACGTTTTTGCCGCCGTCTTCGGTAATCGTATTGGCGATGACAACGAATTTATTCGCCAGCTTGCCGTTGTTATCGAGAAGCGCGATATATTTCTGGTCGCCGCGCATGGTGGAAATCAGAACTTCCTGCGGAACTTCGAGGAATTCTTTTTCAAACGTGCCCACCAGCGGCACCGGCCATTCGACCAGTCCGACGATTTCTTCCATCAGGCCGTCGTTTTCATTGACCTTGAGGTCTTCTTTGGCGGCGAGTTTCTGCGCCTCGGCCGAAATATACGCTTTACGCTCGGCACGCGACAAAATCACATGCGCGGCTTTCAGCTTTTCGGTGTAGTCGGCGAAGTTCTTTACCTCGAACGCGCCGGAGGAGAGGAAGCGGTGGCCTTTAGTAGCAGTTGAGAACTCAAGAAACCCTGAGATACCACCATCCACTTTATAAGAGGCATTAAACTTTTCAGCTTCGGCCATAGAAGAGTAAAGAGAATAGTTTGTACCGATTACTCTATTCCCAAGCCCCAGTCCACCCTCAAGAGGTGAACCATCGAAAATAGCTAAAATTTGCTTGAGAGGCCTTACCCAAGAAAAGCCATATTCCGACCAACGCATTGATTTTGGCCAAACAAATTTAATAAATACGCTGTTTATAATATCGCTCAAAACCTGCGCCGTCGGCTGGCCTTTCACGGCCTCGCGGTAATACCAGAACGTGCCCTTGGGGCTTTCTTCCTGTACACATTTGCTGAAATCGCTCTGGCCGATGGACTTCAGGAAACCGTCCAGCGCCTGCTGCGCGGCATCCACGCGGGGGCCTTTTTTATCAATCGGCGGCGGGTTGTTTTCCATGGGCAGGCCATCGACAACAACGGTGATGCGGCGGGGGGTGGAATGCGCTTCGGCTTTGGTGAAGCTTAGGCCTTTTTCCTCAAGCCCTTTGACAATCAAATCGCGCAGGTCATCTGCGCCCTTGGCTTGCATGCGGGCGGGGATTTCTTCGGAGAATAGTTCCAGCAAAAATTCGGCCATGATTACGCAGCCTCCTGCTTTTGCGCTTCGGTGGCGGCTTCGCCGACCCATGCCTCGCAGCACGCTTTGGCAAGCGCGCGCACGCGGCCGATATATGCCTGACGCTCGACCACGGAAATCACGCCGCGGGCATCCAGCAGGTTGAACAAATGGCTGGCCTTCAGGCACTGGTCATAGGCGGGCAGGGCAAGCCCCTTGCGGCCTTTCAGCGACGGATGGTCGGACTGGGCAGAAAGCAGCGAGAGACATTCTTTCTCCGCATCTTCGAAATGGCGCAGCAGCATTTCTGTATTGGCGAATTCGAAGTTGTGGGCGGTGTATTCCTGCTCCGCGCGCAAAAACACGTCGCCGTATTTCACGCCGCGGCCGTTGAAGTCGAGGTCATAAACGTTGTTCACGTTCTGGATATACATCGCAAGGCGTTCAAGGCCATAGGTGATTTCGGCAGAAACGGGATTGCATTCAATGCCGCCGACCTGCTGGAAGTAGGTGAACTGCGTCACCTCCATGCCGTTGCACCAGACTTCCCATCCGAGCCCCCACGCCCCGAGCGTCGGGCTCTCCCAGTCGTC
>DDBY01000103.1:1069-4135 GCA_002334985.1 Micavibrio sp. UBA2020 | reverse complement strand
CATATCTGGCGCAGCGCCGCTTATTTCCTTCAGCAGCGCAAGTCCGTCGCGGATATGTGCTGCAAGGGTTCCCATCAGCGCGCGGGACTTTCGCCGCCGCGGACGCGCTTTTTGATGGCGGGCGGCTGAAGTACGGCGATGCTGTGCTCTTCGCCATCGTTGTTTTTTGCAGGTGTTACCGCAACCGCTGCAGCTGGCGCGGATGGCGACGTTTTCTTGGGCGCAGGTGGAATGTAACCATCCCACATTTCTTTCAACTTGTATTTGCCCAGCATGGCGTGTTCCTTTTATGCGGATTATTTGGGGCCTTGCGGGCCGCGTTTTTTGACGTTGATGGGGGGCAGCAGGTTGATGTTTGCGGGTTCCTGCTGCTTCATTTTAAAATCGGCGGGCGCATGTTCGTTCCAGATTTCGCCTGTGGGGTCGATGCTTTTTTGCAGGCCGCGCAAACGGCTATGCGCTTCGGAACCGCGGCGCCAGACACTGTGGTCGTCGCTGTAGTCGTAGTACCAGTCATGCGATTTAAGCAGCTTGATATAATTTTCCTGTTCAGGCGTCATCGCGGCGGCCTTTCAATACACTTTTTCTTCAAATGATATGGAGAGGGCAGGATAGTCAATCTTGACATAATATGTCAAGATGCTATTCGGCTTTATCCGATAATTGCGCGGCTATCCAGGTCAAGACATGCGGCCGGACAGTCGGCTGGGGCAGGTTTTTAAGGGTCGTCCAGCGGTCAACCGCGCCCTTGGACAGGCCGAAGCCCGCGCGAAAGGCCGTTTCATCAAGCCCAAAGCGGGTCAGGGCGGTATAGACAGAATCTGCAAAATCGCTGTCGCTGATGTTTTGCGCAGCGGCAAGGGTGGCCAGCCTTCTTAAAAAAGCTTCCTTTTCCAGCGATTTAACATTTGATGGCGACATTTTTATGTCCTTTTTGAGTATTACTGGTATCATATTCGACAACGGCACTAAAGGGTGGTTCATTTTTTTTAAAGCAAGGGTCTGCCCATGGCCAAGAAGCTCTTTGTCCGCTATGCCGAACCAGCCGATGAAAAGGCGGTTTTTGATTTTTATTCCAACAATGAACACGAATTCGTCGCCAAGCGCGAACCGGATGTCTGGCGCGAGCGTATCGCCTCCGGCGCTGTCACGCTGATTGAGGATGAAGACGGTAAAATCGTCGCCTCCGCCATTTCCTATCCCGTGCTGGTGAAGAACGAGCAGGGCGAGGAAGTGCACAAGTGGACGGAGCTTGGCTCGGTGCGCATCACGCAGGAAGGGCTCGGCCTTTTCAAAACGCTGCTGAGCGCGCAGGTTATGCAGGCTTATATGATGGAGCCGCCGGAAGACCGCTTTGCGATTGAAATTGTGATTGGCAATCAACGCTCCAAAAACGCATTCCTGAAACATGGTGCGGTGCCGTTTGATATTCCGAAGGATTTGCAGGATGCCGTCGGCTATTCCATTTCGCCCGACGATGCGGGCTTGCCGGTGGAATGGTTCCAGCTTTCGGTCGAGCACATGCCGGGTATTGCAAAAACGCTGCTGGATGCCGAAAAAAATCCGAAAATAAAAGACCGCACGACGGGCGAAGAATACGAACTGGATTTCACCCGCTGCGCAGTCATGAAAAACCTGCGTCCCGCTCTTGAAAATCTGGCTGGCAGCGATTACGGTGATGCCAAAGTGCCTAATGAAAAGCACGGCATCAAATCTTTCCGGGATAAATTCGCACCGTAATGAATGCTGACAATAAAAAACCTGAACTGAGCCCTGAACAAAAAGCTGTCAAGGCGCAGAAAAGCCGCCGCGACGGGTATGTTTTGATATTCCTCGCGCTGATGCTTTTTGCCGTGGGGACTTATTTCAGGGAATCTGACAGCGCGCATCATAAATTGCTGGTGCATAACGGCGCTGTGGGCTCCGTTTTTGAACAAAGCGTGCTGGTCATGCTCAAGCACGATGCCTCGGGCGGCTATGGGGTTATCATCAACCGTCCGGATGAAAAAAATCCCGGCTATTTCGTAGGCGGTCCGATGGAGCCTGAAAAAATCTCAGCCCTTTACAAAGGCGTCGCGAATTTCGAAGGCGGCGTGCCTGTAGGCGATACGGGGCTTTATTATATCGAGGGCGCGCGTGCGGAGGAACTGCGCAAGCTGAACCCGCCCCCCGCGTGGTTTATCGTTATCCGCGGTTATGCGGGCTGGTCGCCGCGGCAGCTTGACCGCGAAATCTTGCGCGAATGGTGGAAGATTGCGGATATGGATTTGCCGCTGGTCACCGAAACATCGCCCGAATTTATCTGGCGCGCGGCAACGGACAAAGCGGCTCTTGCCGAAGAAGCCGCCAAACGCGGCATAGAGCCCGCCGCGCTTGAAGAAGAGCGCAAGAACAAAAAAGACGGTCTTTAATCCGCTTTATTTGCGGCGTGCCGCACGCTTCTTTTCAGCTTCTACCGCGTAATCGCCCGTGCCCTTGTGGAATACTTTATCGGTATCCAGCAGGGTGCCTGCTTTATGCTCCGGCTTGTCTTTCAATTCGGCATAAAGCGGCGTGAAGTCGGCATAGGTGTCGTTGAACAGCTGCTCGAAACTGTCGATGACGAAATAGTTGTCCTGAAAATCGTCAATCTGGTAATGCGTTTGCAGCAGGCGCTTCACGTCAAATCCGATGCGGTGGGGCGATACGCTTTCAAGCGCGAAAACGGACTCCGTCGGCGATGACAAAATGCCCGCACCGTAAATGCGCAGGCCGTCTTTTTGCCGGATAAGCCCGAATTCGACCGTGTACCAGTAAAGCCGCGCGATTTTATGCGTCATGCCCATGCCGGCGGCTTTCAGCCCGCCCTTGCCGTATTCTTCCATGTATTTGGCGAAAGTGGGGTCGGCCAGTAGCGGCACATGGCCGAAGACGTCGTGGAATACGTCAGGCTCTTGAATGTAATCGAGGCTGTCGCGCGTGCGGATGAAATTTCCGGCCGGAAAGCGGCGGTTGGCCAGAAGCTCGAAAAACGGCTCGTCCGGAATAAGCCCTTCGACAGGTACCACCTGCCAGCCCGTGCGCTTC
>DDBY01000103.1:0-917 GCA_002334985.1 Micavibrio sp. UBA2020 | reverse complement strand
CAACCGCCGCTTTCCGGCCGGAAAGCGGCGGTTGGCCAGAAGCTCGAAAAACGGCTCGTCCGGAATAAGCCCTTCGACAGGTACCACCTGCCAGCCCGTGCGCTTCATCAAAATCGCGTTCACTTCGTCGAACGACGGCACGCGCTCCGCATCGATGCCGAGCGTTGACATGGAATCCATGAACAGGTCGATGGCGCGGCCTTTCAATATTTCCTGCTGGCGTTTGAACAAAATGCGCCAGACGTCGTTTTCTTCTTCTGTATAGATGTGCTGGGGCACGATAAAGAAATCAAGGTCGCCGCGCGTCCATCCATCGCCCGGATTATAGTGCTTTGCCGATGCAAGGCCGCGGTCTTCGGGGATGTTGTTGGTCACGACGCTTTTCCTTTCATGAAACTGGGACGCTGGTCATCGGGCGTATCGGGCTGGTTTTCGGGGCAGGACGCAACGAAAGCCGGCAAATCGGCGCAGGCCGCATCAATCGCGCTGAGCACAGGCCATGCCGCCATATCCATTTCATAGCGGCGGGCGTTGTAAACCTGCGGCACAAGGCACATATCCGCCATGGTCGGCGCATCGCCGCAAACGAAGCTGCCTTTGTAAAAAGGGCTGCGGGTGATAAGGGCTTCAAGCGCGTCAAAACCCTGGCGTATCCATTTCTGATACCATTCCATTTTTTGCGCCTGCGTGACGCCAAGGTCTGCTGTCAGGTGATTGAGGATTTTCAGGTTGTTGATGGGGTGAATGTCGGCAACATTTACCAGCGAAACCTGCCGTACATACGCACGCTCTTCTGCGCCCTGCGGCAGCAAGGCGGGCGCGGGGAATTTTTCTTCAAGATATTCCATGATGGCCATGGATTGCGTCAGGATGAAATCGCCATCGACCAGAGTTGGCACCAGCGATTGCGGGTTCAG
>DDBY01000159.1 GCA_002334985.1 Micavibrio sp. UBA2020 | reverse complement strand
CACATCGCGCACATGGAAGACGCCGCAACCGTTACCGCCGCCATTGCCGGCTTTATTGACGCATAAAGGAAAAGCACATGACGACGACGCAGCTTAAAGAAGTGTTCTTCGACTGGGACGGCACCATCGCCCATACCGAAGCCGTCAGCATCGCCGTCACCCGCCGTGTGCTGAGCAACTATGCAAACGAAGCCTTCGGCAAACCCATGACCGACGTCATCGACGGCCTTGATATGCGCGGCAAGGATTTCGGCCAGATTGGCAAACAGTTTCAGGACGTCATCAACGCAGGCCTGCCCAAAGACGCGCAAATTACCATCGATATAGAAGACCTGCGCATCAACAAACTGCGCCCCGAAACGCGCGTCGCGATTTTGAACGCGCATCTGGCGCCCGGTATCGGCGAGACGCTGGCCGAACTGCAAGACGATATGAAACTTGGTGTGGCCATTGTCAGCAACAGCCCGCGCCTGCGTATCCAGCCGCTTCTGGACAAACACGGCTATAACGAACGCATCCCCGCGCCGCGCCTTTTCAGCGCATTCGAAGACGTTGCAGGGAAACTCAAGGAAGACCCCGCCATCTATCTGCTGGCCGCGCAAAAAACCGGTATCGCCCCCGCCGAAGCCGCCGCCGTTGAAGACAGCGTCACGGGCATGAAAGCCGCCGTTTCAGCCGGCATCGGCCTGCGCGTCGGCTTCACCGGCCTTGCCGACCCCGCCGAAGCCGCCGCGCTGAAACAGGCGCTGCTGGATGCGGGTGCGCATACCGTCATCGACAACATGCGCGATTTGCCCAAAACCCTGAAACGCCTCTCCGCCCCCGCCCCTTAAAATGCTTAAACCTGCGCTTTTTTCTGAACGGCGCGGCATTTGCGGTGCTATCACAGCACGGCATATTGCAAGATTTTTTGGCGCTTACTTTTTGCTTTGCGCGGCTGGTTTCGCACTTGCACAATATAGCACTGTCGCCTCTTTACAAATTTTCGGCATGGGCTTGATGCTACCGGGCGGCGGCTTCTTCGCGCATGTAGGTTTCAGCAGCGAAGCCGGCCTAGCGCATATCCTTTCCGCGACTGGAGCCTTGGCGCTTTTTATTCTTTCCTTGGGCATCTGGTTCGCAACAGGCAATGCCCTGCTGCCACCCTTATTGTGGGTGACACTGGCCGTTACAACGGCAATGATGGGGCACGGCGTGCCTCGTGCCAACGCGCCAATCCTGCTTCTGCTCGGCATTTGCGGGGGCATTATTACCGCTATTATTGCCACCATGTGCTGGCAAATGTGGGCGTACGGCAAACGCCGCAAGAGCAATCAAATTTTAGCCACGGCCGCAGTGTCTTCTACACATACCCCCGCCATAAAGACACAAGCGGAGAACGAAACCGACGCACAGCGCATGAAGTTTATTTTAGACCGCGCCCTCCAGCCGGTGGAGAACTTCGACGGCTTCGAATGGCTTGACCAGTTTCAAACCGCAGCTGTGCGCTACCAAATCAATTTTCTTGGCTATGCGCTTTCGATGGCGCAAGCTTCACATCTTTCAGCGCTGCACGGGTATTTGGACGATGCACAAAGCAGGCTGGTAAAAAAGCTGACCGACCATCGTGTCTGGAAATACTGGCAGCTTGAGAACGCCTGGGGAAATTTGCGTACAGATGCCGACCCAGCTTCGCGCGAAAACATCATGTACACGGGCTTTGCGCTTTTGCAAATGACGCTACATGAAAAATCCGGCGGCAATGACCGTTACAACAAGGAAAACGCCTTTACCTTACGTCAGCCGTCCGGAAATATTTTTCCTCACAACATGCAGAGCCTTGCGGACAGCCTGCAACGCGAAAGCCGCCGCAGGGATTTTCATCTGACTGCATGCGAGCCCAACTGGATATACCCGCTATGCAATACGATAGGCGGCGCGGCGCTAAAATCTTATGCGCCTCAGGCTTGGGCACAACAGGAAGAAATTTTTCGTGAACGTCTGGAACAGGAATTCATCGATACCGCAGGTCATTTTGTTCCCTGCCGCTCTGTATATACGGGGCTTGCTATACCTAATATAGGCGGCATTATGCCGCAAGCGATGCCTTGCTTTTTTCTAAACGCTCTATATCCGGACATTGCGCTGCGTCACTGGACATTGTTGCGTGAACGCATGCTGAAGAATGGCAACCTGCAGCGGCGGGCTTTCTGGCCAATAGACACCGGAAATTACCGTTTCAGCCGCGCAGCCGCCTATGCCGCGACGACATTGGCCGCTGCCGAAATGGGTGATGCAGAAATCAAAAAACTCTGCCTTGAAGCACTCGACGATGAATGCCCCGTAAACGCGCAGAATGACAATTTTTACCGCCCACGCGCATCCGTATGGGCGCACGGCGTCGAGATGATGGCACGCGCAACATCCAAAGACGCCTTTAAAAACCTTATTAATGAAAAAACCACCCCCGCGGCTCCGTTTATAGACTTCGCTGACTACAGCCAGATACTTTTCAGTTACGCAAAAAGCACAGACGGCACGTTGACAGCTGCGGCGGAATTGCGTTTCGGGCAGAGCTCTGCACGACTCAAATTTGGGGGGCTTATCCCCAAAGCTTGCTACAAGTTTGAAGGCCTTGAAATCCCCACACTTGTTGCAGATGATAGCGGTAGAGCGGCCGCGGAAATACAGGCGCGCGGAAAAATTCAATTCAAACTGGCAAGGATGTCCTGAATGGCTTGTTGCCTTATCTTCGCTTTTTTTGCAACGATTGCACTGTCGATTTGGGCAAGGTTGACAAGGTTTTTCAGTTTCGCTCACGCACCCAAGACTGACCCACTTTGCTGGCGACTGACATTTGACAACGATGGCACAGACAAAAAGAAATAGAACATGGACAAGAAAACATCTGAGTATTTTTCTTTGCGGCGACTGCTCAAAAGCTTTTCTTACGCTTTTGCAGGTATCGCCTTTTGCCTGCGCACGCAAAGAAATGCATTCGTACACCTGACAGCCGCCATCACCGTTATTGCCGGCGGAGTTTATTTTGACGTCAGCCCAGATGATTGGCGCTGGCTTGCGCTTTGTATTGCATTGGTCTGGTTTGCTGAATTGGTAAATACCGCTTTCGAGCACCTCTGTGACGTCGTTTCGCCAGAATTCAGCCCTTCGGTCAAACGCTCAAAAGACATCGCAGCGGGCGCCGTCCTTATCTGCGCCGCAGGGGCTGCTGTTATCGGGATTTTGACCTTTCTGCCGTATGTGTTGCCCTTCTTTCATCAATAACGCGGCACGGATTGACACCCCCGCCGCGCGTTTATAGTATAGCCGCGTAAACAAACCCGCGCCGAAGCCGAGGAGCCAGAGCCATGACCGCACGCCCCGTTGCCGATATTCTTGAGGCTATTTATGCCTCCCTGCACAACGACAACCAGGACATCGATGCGCTGATTGCGGATTTGAAAACATCTCTTGCCGCAGATGGCAAAAAAGAAGTGGCGGTCGATGCCGCACGTCTGGCGCAAAACAACCGTCAGGGACGCAAGGTCATGCAGGCCTATTTCAAAAAGCGCGGCGTCGCCGTCGTATTTTCGGAATAACCCCCTCTCGCGGCGCGCGCCGCCGCCCGCATTTAACTAAACCATTGAAAATATAGAATATCCATCCGCATCCCCGTGCGGCAGGTTAAGACTATGTTGATATTTTTTCTTTATATTTCAATATTAAGCATGTTTTATTGCCCAAGGCTGCGCCGTGGGCGATAGCCGCCCGCCGCACCCCGAGGTTTTTCGTGACTGATACCACCCGCAACAGCGCCGACAAGACCGCCGCCTCCGGCCGCGCCGGATTGCGTCTGGATGTCACGCTGTTGTGCCTCAGCCTTCTCTACATCCTTGCCGAATTTATTTTTAACGCCCGCCTGCTCGATACCGCCAGCGATATTACCGCGACGGCAGACGACCTGCGCGATGTGGAATATCTCGGCCGCGCGGTTTCTGGCGTGGGGTTGTCGCTGCTGGTTGCAGGTTTTTTTGCGCGTGACGGTTTCCGCATGTCGCGCCTTTCTGACCAGATTGTTTTTGGCGCTCTGGTGGTCTTTTGCCCGCTTTTGTTTTTGCTCTCCCCCCTCGCGCCTGCGGGCGGCGGGCTTGACCCTGCGGGTGTGGGCTTTACGCAGTTGCTGAGCTCTTCCGCGCCTGATGTCACGCTGGATTTCCCGCCGCCGGATGCCTCGATGATATGGGTTATCCTGCCCTTCATCGGCATTTTCGCCGTGCTGGTTGCGCATTACATGCAGCTGCACCGCGCCGTGGTTGTTCTGGGTGTGCTGATGATGACGTGGCCTGCGATGTTTTTCGGCCAGAAAATCATTATCGAGCGTTTTATGGTTCACCCGACGACGTGGGAAACCCGCCTTGATGCGCGTTATATGCAGTTGATGCGCACAGGCTTCGGCCACGGCATCATCGCGCTGCGCGATTTGCGTTTTGACAAGGATGAAGACCCGGCGCTGCGTACGTTCCTTGTGCTCATGGGCAGTCTGTTCATGCAGTTTCCGGACGAAGCCAAGGAAATGATACGTGAAAAGCAGGATGACATCGTGCGCCTGATGGTCATGCGCACCGACATCCAGAATATCGATGCGCGCTATGCCGATTATCAGGCAGAGGCCGAGCGTTTCAAAACCGACGTCTATGCCCCCTACGCCAATGCATCGTCGGAATATGCCGAAGCCCTGTCGGAGCCGAAGCTGATAGAAATCCGCAACGAAATCATGCGCGTCATCCGCGACGAGGTGGATAACGGCTGGCTGAAAATGCGGGATTCGATTGCAACGTGCAAAGCCTTTTCCAGCCGCAACGCCGCGACGCTTTACACCCGCCTTATCGATGTGCGTAAAAACTTTACCGCCTGCGCGAATGAAAACTGCCGCGGCCGCGTCGTGTTTCAATACCAGCGCACCATCCGCGATGCTATCGACGCGCGCGTGCCCTATGATTACTGGTGCGAAACAAGCGGCATCACACCCGAAGATATCGCCAGCTATAACGAAATGGGCGCCAGCCTGCGCGAAGTTGCCAAGCGCGAAACTTTCGCCTGCCACCCCGCCGGTATCGAAAGACTGCAAGCGCGCCTGATGCCGTTTTGCATGCAGTACATCCAGCGCCAGACCGCCTTCACCGCCACCATCCGCAACCGCGACGATTACGAAGCATCGGAGCAGCTGCGCAAACTGGTGCGCCAGAAAGTCCTGCGCGAAATACGCCTGAAAAGACGGCTGATTACCTTTATGCTGCCCGAAGACTGGGACCGCAGCGACGTGCAAACGCTTGACGACGCCCTTGCCCGCGCCCTGATGTCGCGTGCCGGGGTAGAATGGAAACTGAACCGCCAGCACGAAGACGCCGACGGCAATATCAAAACCATGCCCAGCAACATGAAACCCGGCCTGTCTTTTGACGATTTCGTGCGCTTGCCCGTGGTGCAACAACAGCTGCGCGGAGAGCTGGGCGATATGTATTACCCCGGCTTCAGCATGAGCATGACGCGCGAGGAGTTCACCGAGAACGTCATCGTCCCCGACATCAAGCGCCGCGCCGCCGCCTTCATCCGTGAAATGGAGCAGCAGGGCAAGAAATTCGCCAATGGCGAAAGCCGCGAAGCCGCAGGCAAGGAAGCCGTGCGTTTCATATACATTCCCAGCATCGCGCTGTTCATATCGCTGTTTCTGGTCGTCCTGACCCTCGCGCGCTGCCTGATTACCGCGGCGCGGCTGACGTGGCGGCATTTCTATCCGGACGCGCCGCCCTCGCCGCTGCGCCTTGCGGGGGCTTGGGGCGTGGTCGTTTTGGTTGTCGCGGGGTTCCCTTACGTCGCGGGCAGCCGCACGGCACAAAGCGAAAGTTATCAGGCTTTCCTGCACGCCTCGCTTGAGCGCGCGCCCGTGACCTCCGCCCTGCTGGACTGGACGATGCGGGCGGAGCCTGTTATTTACAGCGCGGGCAAATCGCTGCTGGCCGCGACAGGCCTTGCCCCTGCGCAAACGCACCGCAACCGCGACGACATCGCGCCCGTCATCGTCTTTGACCGCGGGCATGACGAACTGGTCAAACGTGTGCAGGACGTTCTTGTCCGCGAAAAAACCCTCGACGCTGTTTACAGCGGCGGCATCATGAACGATGCAACGCACGAAGCGCTGCGCCGTTATCAAATGCGCCACGGCCTCAAAGACAGCGGCGTGCCGGATGCAGAAACGCTGAAACTGATGGGCATTGATGCACCTGCGCAGGAAAAGGCAGCCGAAGAAACGCCCCCTGCGCCGCCCGCACCTGCCGACGATACCCCATGATGACAAAAGAATGCCGCGTGCATATCATCGGCGCCGGCCCCGCCGGCCTTATCGCTGCCGAAACACTGGCGCAAGCAGGCGTGCACGTTGCGATATACGAGCGTAAACCCGTGCCCGCACGCAAATTCCTGATGGCAGGGCGC
>DDBY01000140.1 GCA_002334985.1 Micavibrio sp. UBA2020 | reverse complement strand
CGCAGGGCGTTTATAACAAAGTGTATTCTATTTTCATACCAAAGCCCGAATTTAATAAGCTTTACGAAAAACATAAAAATCCCTTTTCACAGAGAAATGATTAACTATCTAAAAACCCTGATAAAAATATAATAAGCTATGAAAGGAGAGATTCTCTGTGTAGATACACACTCTCCAAAGGAATATCCATGCAATTCAATGCCACGAAAATACCAAAAAAAATTACTCCCTGCCCGATTGTCGAGGCAGTAGTAGAATTGCGTTTTAAACCTACATCTGGGATTCCCAAGGAAGCCATCCCAGGCATCCTCTTCAGTAGGCTTGTAAGTAGCGACTTCTCCGAATTCAATAAGCTTCCGGTCACAGAAATACCCGAGTTTGTTAGAGAAAATGATCCTAACTTAAAATACGCGGCACTCTACGCATCCCAGCATCGAAAAATCCCAAGCCTTCGTTTCCAATTTGGTCCTCGTACATGCACCTTGGTAAGCGGCGTGGAATATACAGGATGGGCAACTCTTCATGATAAGCTAGGTGAATTGATGCGCGATATACATACATTGAGCTTTGTTAAGGAAATTGAAAGGGTTGGACTAAGATATATATCGTTCTTCAAAGATAGTAATGTCTTTAATCATACTCGCTCCAGCTTTGAGCTGGCAGGGAACTCCATGCTTAACTCCGGCACGACAGTAAGAAGCGAATTCCAGCTTGAGAACTTCACATGTACATTGCAAATATCTAATACTGCCCAGCTAGCAGACGGGCAAACCGGATCATTAATAGATATTGATGTCTTCAAAAGCTTCCCTGAGGGAAAGAACTTCGAAATAAAGACTTTCATGGATACAGCAATAGAAGCCCATAACATAGAAAAAAAGGTTTTCTTTGGTTTGCTGAAACCCGAATATTTAGAACAACTAAACCCAGAGTATTAAGCAATCATGCATGCAAGTTATAGCTTAGGGAAGTTTGGAGAGGCCACTGGCGTCACCGTCATCGGTATCGCTATGGGAGTGTGCTTAAACTATTCGTACCCCAGTCTAACCCCAGAGCATATGGGGCGTTTAAGAAATCATCTCCCGATAACAGGAGATCTATTTGGAGAAAAAATCCGGAGCAAAAGCTCAAGATCAGGTGAGAACTTTTTCGCAGACAATATATCCAGCTTAAGACTTGCCAAAGTTGTAACTCATCTTAAAAACTACGATACTTCTCACGAGAGAAAGAAGTTTCTCACCTCAATAATTGAAGATTTTATTGGGGAAGACAACGGCAGCATCATTGATGGCGATGTAAAACCTGAATCTCTTGCGCAGGGTCTCATTTTTTTGCAAAGTCTGCCGATTAATTACAGAAACCCGACATACGATATACATCCAGATAAAGAATTCTCTTTTGTTTGGAGTATCAAAAACGGGCCTATTTTGTCGCTCGCCTTTTCGACTGATGGACTAATCAGGTATGCCTACTTCTCTCCTTCGGACAATGAGAGAGTTAAAGGCCAAACACGCGCTGAAAATATATCCTTCTCTGGGACAAAAAGAGCAAATAATGCGCTTAGCATCCTTTTGGACAAAATGGGCAGACAAGATATCTAGCCTTTTTAAGAAGGCCGACGATTCGCCTCAGAATATACAAATAGACCTCTTACCCTCAACACCGGGCGATCTGGAGGATCTGGCGCGCCACCTATGCGGAGGCAAAAAAAGAAAGAGCATACGCAAACTCTACAATCCAGAAACACTAGAAGCAAATCCCAGTCAGTTCATGGATACAAGAACCCCAACGGAGCTATCTGTAGATAGAGTATCAACATTATCTCTTTCTGAAGCATTCCAGTTAGGTTGGAAATTTTTTACAGAGGGACCCGCAAATGATCCGAACAAGACTTATCACGGATTTGCAAAATTACTCACTCGACATTGCCGAGAAGCCCAATGCGAAGTAGTGGCTGCTACATACAATGGAGAAAAGCCTTATCACGCAAACATACAATACCCCAGAGAAGTCAAAGAAGATGATATGGAGTATGCGAATATTCTCGCAAAAAAAACGGAAGTACAGTTAATTCCCGAAGCTCCTAAGTACATAGATTAATTTAAACTTTTCTTTACCAAATAGTCGTTTCTTACTCGCAATTAAGATACCTGTCACACTTCAATGGCGCTCATATTATTTTAGAGTTCCCTACAAGGTTGTCTTGCGGGGATATCAACAGGATATAGTTGACTAGTGGCAAGGTTGGCTCCCTCCCTCGCTACCAAATACCAAAAAAGCCGGACATCGCTGTCCGGCTTTTTGTTTTTCTTGAACTTATTAAACCGTAATGTCCAGCGACGGTTGCGTCGGCGGGGTTTCGGTTTCTGCTGTCGCGGTTTCGGGCGTGGTAGTCGCGCCGGTATCCGTGCCTGTTCCGGTTTCGTCGCCTGTGGCTCCGGTCGCGGACGGGTCGGCGGTTTCCCCCGTTGTCTGCGCGGTGGCGCCGGTCGTGAAATCGGAAATCGCCTGCGTGATTTCGCCAAGGCGGCGGTCAGCCTGATAATAGTTCGTATCGAAATATTTGCCCATCATGCGCAGCGGGCCTTTTTGCTTGAGCAAAAGCGATTTAAGGCTTTTGGTCATCAGCTCGACACGGTTGATGAAATCCTGGTCTTGCGCAGCGTCATAACCACCGGCAGCTGCCGCGGCTTCGCTGGAAATTTCCACGGTATCGCCGCCGTCGCTGCCGCCTGAAACCGCCGTCGTTGTCCCGCCACGTCCGGCGATGTAGTCATTCACCGATTTTTGCAGCTCTTTGACAATCTGGTTTATCGCATTGGCGATTTTGCGCGGGTTTGTATCTTTGTCGATATTTTGTTTCAGCGTGCGCGTGGCGTCCGTCAAAAACAGGGTTTTGCGGTCGGCGGAGGCGATTTGCTTTTGGCTGTCGCTCAGGCTTGTATCCGCGGCGATGTTATTTTGCGCCACGGTTTCATTGTATCGCTTGGATTTGAAAAGACTGAGTTTGAACGCATCATCGCCGAACAGCGAGCCGATGGTCGAAAACAACGTATCGGATTTCCCTGCAATTTTATATTTGTACAGGGAAGCGAAATTCGTCGTTGCTGAACTCAGTTTCGGCGGTGTAGCCATTCTGGTGCACCTTCTGCTTGTAAGGCCTACTGCCCTATCTTTTAGTTTATCCGCCTTTTCGTTAATTTTTCATTAAGAAATGCGGGCGCTATGTCTTATGCGCGTATTCTTCCAGCTGTTTTTCAAGCTTATGGGCGGTTTCCGTAGGCGAGCCCGTGCCGCCGGCCAAAATGCGGTACATCATCGGCACCACGAAAATCGTGAGCAGGATAGAAAGGCAAAGGCCGCCGATAATAACAACCCCAATCACAAAACGGCTTTCAGCCCCCGCGCCGCTGGCCATCACCAAAGGCACCGCGCCCATGATGGTGGTCGCCGTGGTCATGATAATGGGGCGCAGGCGTTTGGACGCCGCCTCCAGAATGGCATCGCGGAAAGCGACACCTTCGTCACGCAGCTGGTTGATGAATTCGACAATCAAAATACCGTTCTTGGCCGAAAGGCCGACCAGAATGATAAGACCAATCTGGCTGTAGATATTCAGCGTCGTGCCTGTCGCCCAGAGGCTCAGAAGCGCGCCCGTCACCGCCATCGGCACGGTCAGCATGATGATGAAGGGATGTACAAAGCTTTCAAACTGTCCCGCCAGCGCCAGATAGACGACCAGCAAAGCCAGCGCGAAAACAATATAAATGGAGCTGCCGGATTCACGCAGGTCGAGGGATTCCCCTTTGTAGTCATAGCTGGCGCCTGCGGGTAAGTCCTTGCGCACGACTTCTTCGAGGTAGTCGAGCGCCTCGTCAAGAGAATACCCCTCCGCCAAGCCCGCCTGCAGCGTAATCGAGCGCACGCGGTTATAACGGTTGAGCGTCGTTGCATCGGCAAATTCATTGAGCGTGACGAAGCTGGACAGCGGCACCAGCTCCCCCGTACGGCTGGAGCGCACGAAAGTATTGGCAATATCCAGCGGGCTGCTTTTGCCCGCCTTTTCGCTTTCGAGAATAACATCGTATTCGCGCCCGCGTTCGATAAACGTGGTCACACGGCGCGTCCCCATCATGGTTTCCAGCGTCCGGCCGATAACCGAAACCGGCACGCCCAAATCCGCCGCCAAATCGCGGTCGATGCTGATGCCGATTTGCGGCTTGGTTTCGTAATAATCGTGGTCAATTTCAACAAGCCCCGGGTTTTGCCGCGCGCGTTCCAGCAGGATGTCGCGCCATTGCAGCAAATCTTCGTAACTGGGACCGCCCAGCACGAATTGCACAGGCTTTTGCGCCCCGCCGCCAAAGGCACGGCGCACCGTCGATGTGATGCGCACCCCCGGGATGTCTTCGGTTAAGCGGCGGGCTTCATCCATGTAAAACCAGATGGGCTTGCGCTGGCTCCAGTCCGACATCACGAAAATGCCGCGCGCATCGTTGAACGACGCCGTGGTGCCGAAACTGCCCGGCGCGCGCATCAGCATACGCTGCACCGCCCCTTCGTCCACAAAGGGACGCAGGCGTTTTTCGACCTGGTCGAGGTGTTCCATGGTGTAGTTATAAGAAGCCCCCTCCGGCCCGCGTATCAGGATGTTGAAATTTCCGCGGTCTTCACGCGGCGAAAATTCAGACGGAATTTGCAAAAACAGCCAGCCCGCGCCGATAAAAACGCCCAGCATCGCGGCTATGCCTACCACGCTGTGGTCAAGCAGTTTGTCGAGCGCGGCCAGATAGACGCTTCTCATCTTCTCGAAGGCTCTGTCGATAATGCGGTTAAAACCACCCGCATTTTCTTCGTGCCGCAGAAGTTTAGAGCAAAGCATCGGCGTCAGCGTCAGCGCGACAAAGGCCGACAGCACAATCGCCGCCGCCATTGCTACGGCGAATTCGGAAAAGAGCCGCCCGACATCCCCCTCCAATAGCGTAATCGGCAGAAATACAGCCACCAGAACTACCGTTGTCGCAATCACGGCAAAGCCGACCTGACGCGTCCCGCGGAAGGCCGCGACCAGCCCCGGCTCCCCCATTTCAACGCGGCGATAGGCGTTTTCAACCACGATAATCGCATCATCGACCACAAGGCCGATGGCCAGAATAAGCGCAAGCAACGTCAAAAGGTTGATGGTAAAGCCCATCGCATAAAGGATGATGCAGCACCCAATCAAAGACGCAGGTACGGCCAGAAACGGAATAATGGTGACACGAAGCGAGCCGAGGAAGGCATACATCACCAGCCCGACAAGAATAACGGTGATGCCGAGGGTTAAATATACTTCATGCACTGCGGCTTCGATAAACACGCTGCTGTCATAGCTCTGGGCAAGGCGCATGTGGGACGGCAGCCCCTCGTTCACTATGGCCATTTCCTGTTTGGCCACGCGCGCGACGTCCAGCGTATTGGCCTTGGACTGTTTGATAATCCCGATGCCGACCATGGGCACGCCGTTGCCGCGCAGAGTGCCCCGTTCTTCCTCCGCCGCGATTTCAACCCGCGCCACATCGCCAAGGCGCACCAGATACCCGCCTGCATCGGATGTACCGCGCGACAGCGCCAGCTGGCTGAAATCATCCGCCGTCGTATAGCCGCGCTGCACACGCAGCGTAAAATCATTTTTTTCGGATTCAATGCTGCCGGCCGGCAGCTCTACGTTTTCGGTGCGCAGGGCGTTTTCGATATCTTCGACAGTCAATCCGCGCGCGGCCAGTTTGACGCGGTCAATCCAGATACGCATCGAAATATCGCGCGCGCCGCCAATTTGCACCCGCGCCACGCCGTCCAGCGAGGAAAAGCGGTCTTCCAGATAACGGCGGGCGTAGTCGGTGAGCTCGATAATGCTCATCCCCTCGCCCTGCAGATTCAGCCACATGATGACGTCATCGTCGGAATCCGCTTTTTGGATGTCCGGCGGGTCAGCTTCTTCGGGCAGGTCATCAAGCACGCCCGATACGCGGTCGCGAATGTCGTTCGCGGCGGCGTCGATATCACGCTCCACATCAAACTGCACCGTGATGCGGGATGAACCGTCACGGCTTTGCGATGTGATGTTGCGCACGCCTTCGATACCGGCAATGCGCTTTTCGATGACTTCGGTAATGCGGGTTTCGACGACGTTCGAGGCCGCCCCCGCATAGGACGTATCAATCGATACAATCGGCGGGTCAATGGCCGGATATTCGCGCAGCGGCAGACGGTCAAAACACAAAAGCCCGAAGGCGACCAGCAGCATGCTCAGCACGCTTGCGAAAACAGGACGGCGGACGGAGATGTCTGAAATCAACATCTATCAGGGCTCCTTCGTGCCAGCTGGCGCATCGGCTTGCGGCGCAGCGGGTGCAGCATCCGCCCCCCATTCCGGTACGCCCGGCACGGTTTCCGCCACATTCACGGCCTGTCCGGCGCGCACACGGTTGAGACCGCGCACAATCACACGCTCCCCCGCATCAACGCCCTTGGTGATTTCAACACGCCCCGGCAGACGCGCGCCGACGGTGACCTGACGTTCTTCCACCTTGTCGCCGTCTTCGCCGACCACAAGCACATAATGGTTTTTCTGACGCTGAAGAATGCTTTCTTCGGGCAGGATAATGCCGCTGCGCTCGTTCTTAATCAGCCGCACACGCAGCAGCAGGCCGGGTTTCAACTGGCCGTCTGCATTCGGCAAAACGGCGCGCACCAGCACCGCGCGCGTTACGGGGTCAACGCGCGTATTTACGCTTTCAACCTGCCCGCGGAACACAAGACCGGACAAGGCGTCGGATTCCGCCTCAATCGCCACGCCAGGTTTCAACGACGGCAAATAGGCAGAAGGTACGGTGAAATCGAGTTTGATGCTGCTGATATCATCCAGCGTTGTAATCACCTGCCCCGGCTGCACCAGCGCGCCGACACTTATCATGCGCACGCCAACAACACCGTCAAACGGTGCGGTGATGGTGCGGTAGGCTATGCGGGCTTCGATTTCCTCCACCTCGCGCTTGGTGATTTCAAGGCTGGTCAGACGCTGGTCGTAATCCTGACGCGGCACGGCCTTATCGCGCAGAAGACCTTCCAGACGGGCAAGTTCGCGGTTTTCCTGTTCCAGCCGTGCGCGCGCGGCCGCCAGCTGCGCCAGAAGCTCGCGCTGTTCCAGAACGGCAATCACATCATCCTTTTTCACATGCTGGCCGTCGGCAAAACGTATTTCACGCAGAAGGTCGGAAACATTGGCGGTTATATTGACGGATTCCGTTGAATTGGCCGTGCCCAGCGCCTCGACGCTGTCATAGATGCGGCCTTCCTTGGCCAGCGTGACGTAAACAGGTGTCAGCGCGGCCGGTGTTTCGGCGGGCTTTTCCGCGCGCAAATGCGACGTGCCGTAATAACCCGCCACCGCAAGCCCCGATACCAGCGCCAAGGCAAATACAATCCGCTTTTTCATAGAATGAATAAACCCCTGTTGTTCAGGCAATAGGTTACGGCCGCCCTGCTGCGCATTTTAACCTGCACGCAGGCAGGAAGGCAAAAAGCACATGCAAAAACCGCGCCGCCCGCATGGTTTACGGCACGCCCCCCACCCTATATGGAACGCAGATAGAAAAAATCAAACGGTTTCAGACAGAAAAGCTTTCGCCTCGGCAATGCTGGCCGTGATGGACTGGTTGATTTGAATTGCCATATCGTGAAAGATTTGTTGTTCCACCTCAAAACTGCCGCCGGCAACTTCGGATGATTGTGCCTTTGTCTGCGCAATCAGGGCGTTTTCTTCCTTGAGCACGCCCTCAAACCTATCCAGCGCGGACGGCAGATTTTTGACGGCCGACGCGTCAATCCAGCCCTGACGGCGCATATAAACCATCACAGGTAAAAAGGCGCTGACCGCAGCCTTGATGTCATTCGCACGGGCGGAGGCTTCGAGCCTTGCAATAATATCTTCCGGCTTTTGTTCGGAAAAAATGCCGAGCACGCTGTCGCGCCGCACGACGGGCGCTAGGTATTTGGAAAAGCCCGTCGCAGGCCCCATTGGCGCGGCATAGGCCGAAAGCGCATCGATAAAGGCCGCCGTTTCGCGCGCCATATCGCTACGCTGTTCGCCCGTTATCACCTGCGGGTTATCACTGTCGGCAGAGGACGTCAGGCGCAGCAAATAATAGGCACGCGCATGCCAAAGCCCTGCGGCAACAGCCTTTTCGCAAATATCCTGCGCGGCGGCAAGGCCGTAAGGCTCGCCTATATCCCGCTCGGACATCAACTGCAACAAGCGCAGCCAGCCGTCTTCGCGTCCCTCGTCCGC
>DDBY01000157.1 GCA_002334985.1 Micavibrio sp. UBA2020 | reverse complement strand
GCGCGCAACGAGCGCGAGGTGAACCGCAAGATTGCGGCGCGTCTCGACCAGACCATCGACCGTCTGGAAACGCTGCTGAGCGAAGACGCGTAAAGCCGATAAAATATTTTCCGAGGAAAAGAATCCCATGGCCGAAGTGAATATCTCCATCAACGGGCGCATCCACGAAATCAGCTGCGACAGCGGCCAGGAAGGGCGCGTTGTTGACCTTGCCTCTTACATCGACCAGCGTTTGCAGCAAATCGCGCGCAGCGGTGCGGCCTATAACGACGCACATCTGCTGGTGCTGACCGCACTGGTGATTGCGGACGAGCTGTTCGAGACGCGCGAGAAGCTTTCCGCCGTATCCGCTGCACCGGCTGCGGCGCCTGCCGGCAAAGCCCGCAAAGGTGAAGAAGCGGCAGCACCCTCGGCCAATCCGGAAGAGGAAAAAGCCATGGCGCAGCTGATTGAAAAGCTGGCCAAACGCATCGATGGCATCGCCGCGCGGGTACAAGCGGCGTAATCAAAAGCCTCGCCCGCGTTCAAGCGGCGCAGGCTTTGCGCCGAAAAGCCAATAATTGCAGTCTGATAGCGCTTTCGTGCCTGTAAACGCACGGAAAACGTGACTTTTTGCGTATTTGCCCCTACATTACGGGCGGAAGGTTGCTGCGGCGTGCGTGAGACAGCACTGTCCCAGAGGCCGATGATCTTTCGCTTGGGGGCTGTCCCTGACCGGGCCGTGGTTCGGTCACTATGGTTCCCACCTTGTTGTACAAGGGCCTAGCGGATATCCCCGTCCACGGCGCAGGTGGCACCTTCCACTTTTTTTCAATCGACACCAGCAGTCTTAATTCCGATGTCCAGCAAGAACGAGCTTCGACAAGCCGCCTTCAAGCGCCGTTTGGCCTTGCCGCCCGCGCTTTGCGCCGATGCCTGCGCGCGCATCACGGCGCGTTTTCTGGACGAAGTGCCGCTGCCGCCTGCGGGCGCGGTGATTTCCGGTTATGTGCCCGTGAATAACGAAGTCGATGTGTTTCCGCTGATGACGGCGCTGATTGAGCGCGGCTACCGCTGCGCTGTGCCGCATAATGTGGAGCGTGACTATGTGCTGGAATTTCTGGAATGGACGCCGAAGACTAAACTTTATAACGGCCTTTACAATATTCCGCAGCCCGACCCGCGCGAAGCGGAATCGTTGCTGCCGGATTTGTTGATTGTGCCCATGGTGGCGTTTGATGCGCAATGCAACCGCATGGGATATGGTTCGGGCTATTTTGACCGCACGTTTGCGCATTTGCGGGTGTTTCACAAATTCAGCGCTGTCGGTATCGCATTCGAAGCGCAAAAAGAAACAGAAGTGCCCACAGACCGGCATGATTACCGCCTTGACGGCGTCGTGACCGAGGCCGCTTTTTACGCTGCTGTAGCAGAAGATAAGAAAGAATAAAAAGAAATGAGAATCCTTTTCCTTGGCGATATTGTTGGGCGCGATGCGCGCGATGCGGTGACCTCGCAGCTGGCCGATATACGCCGCGACTATAAAATCGATACCGTTATCGTGAATGCCGAAAATGCGGCGCACGGCTTTGGCGTCACGGCGCAGATTTGCGACGACCTTTACAAGGCAGGGGTGGATTGCATTACGACCGGCAACCACGTATGGGACCAGCGCGAAATCATGTCGTATATCGATAGCGCGCCGCGCCTTTTGCGCCCGATAAACTTCCCCGACGGCACGCCGGGCCGCGGCGCCAGCATCATTGAAACCGCGCGCGGGCAGAAAATTCTGGTTGTGAACGCCATGGCGCGTTTGTTTATGGATGCGATGGACGACCCCTTCGCCGCGATGGATAAACTGTGCAAATCCTACCGTCTTGGCAAGGATGTGCAGGCGATATTCCTCGATTTTCACGGCGAAGCGACCAGTGAAAAAATGGCCATGGGGCATTTCCTTGATGGCCGCGTTTCTTTTGTTGTGGGGACGCATACCCATGTGCCGACGGCGGATACGCGCGTGCTGCCCAAGGGGACGGGCTATCAGACCGATGCCGGCATGTGCGGTTGCTATGACAGCGTCATTGGTATGGATGCCAATATCGCCGTCAACCGTTTCATCCGCAAATTGCCAGGTGAAAAACTGCGCCCTGCAGAAGGTGCGGTAACGCTGAGCGGTGTTTTGTTCGACGTTGACCCCTCAACCGGCCTTTGCAAGCAGGCGCTGCCGTTCCGCAAAGGCGGGCAGCTTATCGCCACGCAGGCACCAGCCGCATAATTCTTTAAATAAGATTTCCGAAGGAGAAAGCCATGACCACCGCATCGACCCGCAAAAAAGCTTCGCCCGCGCGCTATATCAAAACGCTGGCCATGGCAGGCGCTTTTGCGCTGCTGGGGTTTGGCCTGACGGCATCGTACACGGCGCAGGGCGAAGAGACGCATACGTTGTCGCCCGCCGGCATGCGCGTCGAGCCGCTGAGCATCGTCAAGGAAGACGGCACGCGCGAGACGTTTTCGGTCGAGGTTGCCGAAACCATGGTGCAGTTGCAGATGGGCCTGATGCACCGCACCGAAATGCCCAAGGATGCGGGCATGCTGTTTTATTTTGGCGGCGGCGAAGGGATTGTTTCGTTCTGGATGAAAAATACACTTATCCCGCTGGATATGATTTTTATCCGCGGTGACGGCGTGATTGTGAATATTCATGAAAACGCCGAGCCGAAGTCGCTTGCGAGCGTTTCGTCGCGCTTTCCGACCATGGCGGTTCTTGAAGTGAACGGCGGCGAAGCGCGTGCACGCGGCATAGAAATCGGCAACCGTGTGGAGCATCATTATTTCGCTGCAGCCCGCGGCCAAGCCCCCGAAAACAAGACGCAAGAGCCTGAAGGCGCCACGGACGATGTCAAGAAGGACGCGGACAGCCAAACCAAGACAGAGCCTGCGCCGCTGCCCTCGCCGGAGCTGGATATCGAGTCTCCGCGCCTTTTGGAGCGCAGCCGCCAGCAAGGGCTGGATGCTGACGTGCAGCAAAGATAAGCGGTGCTCCCCGGCGGTGCGGATAAGCCCTTTGCCGCCAAGGGGATACGCTGTGGTCTTGCAAGTCCATGAAATACCTTGATTTTGCCTTGGCCAAGGGGTATATAAACCCTCAGCCACGGAAAAACGGAGTGTAGCGCAGTCCGGTAGCGCGCCTGTTTTGGGAGCAGGATGTCGGGGGTTCAAATCCCTCCACTCCGACCATTTTTCCGCGGGGAAAGAGAAAATAGGTACGAAAAATGAAAGCCAGGATTTACAAACCTGCAAAGAACACCATGCAGTCCGGCCGCGCGACCACCGCCGAATGGGTGCTGGAATATGAACTTGAAACCCCGCGCCGTCCGGAGCCCTTGATGGGTTGGACCTCTGCCGGTGACACGCTCAACCAAGTGCGTATGAAATTCTCCAGCAAAGAAGCCGCCGTCGCTTTCGCAGAGGGGCATGGCATGGATTATTCCATCGCCGCAGATGCACCGCGCCGCGTGACACCGCGCAGCTATCTCGACAACTTCAAATACCGTCCGGCAGAAGAAGAGGCGTAAAGCCTCTCTCTATCCGCTTTACGGCGCAGGCGGCTTGTGCGGCGGCTTTGCCGTTTCGGCGGGCGCATTCCCTTGCGGCTTTGCGGGCGCGAGGGTGCTTGTAATCTCCGGCTTGCTTTCCAGCGTTTTGTGAATGGGGCATTTGTTGGCGATTTCCAGCAGCCTTTGGCGCTGCATATCGTCGAGCGGCCCTTCGAGTGTAATCTCCCGCGTAATCACATCGCGCTTCACGTTATCCGCGCCCACTTCCTTGTGGTGCGTCAGCGCGACCGTCACGCCCTCCAGCGGCCATTTTTTCTGGTTCGCGTACATGCGGATGGTCATCGATGTGCAGCTGCCCAATGCCGCCAGCAACATGTCATAGGGCGCGGGGCCCGTATCCAGCCCGCCCACGTCTTCCGGCTCGTCGGTGATGAAGATATGGCTGCCGCTTTTGACTTCTTGCGTAAACGTGCCGTCGCCGGTTTCTCGGACGGTAACTTTGGTCGGTTGCTGGCTCATCACAAACCTCGCGTGGGGTGGGTGGGGGGTAAGCCGACTCTACGCCCGCCCGCCGCGCGCGGCAAGGGCTGGCGGGGCGGACAAAAAGCCGATTTTGGGGTGCCTGACGTAAAAACAAAGACTTAGCGGGGTGTGGCGCGAAAATTGCCAGATTTACGGCATTTCTTTCTTGCCAAATGCGGGGAATTTGCTAAATAAAACTCCACCACATGTTCCCTGGTAGCTCAGTGGTAGAGCAAGCGACTGTTAATCGCTTGGCCGCAAGT
>DDBY01000122.1 GCA_002334985.1 Micavibrio sp. UBA2020 | reverse complement strand
AGCCGCTACGGCGAAGAGCTTTTCGAAAACATCAGCGCCAAGGAATTTGCCGAAACCCATGCCGGCGAATACGACTTCATTTACGCGCTCGAGGCATTTTCTCTGCAAACCCACCCCGACGAGCTGGCGGCCGCGATGGCCAAGCTGCTGAAACCGGGCGGCGTTATTTACATAGAAGAGCCAGATGGCAACCACTGGAACCTGCCCGGCAAATTTTCGGTCTGGCCCGTGGCTTTCCCGCCCATCAACTTCGTGTATCTCTCCAGAAAAGGCCTTGTCGGTCTTTTGAAGCGCAACGGCCTTGCTGTCGCCAAGCAATTCTGGTCGTGGTACCCGTTCAGCAAATTCATCATCAAGCACAAGAAACCGTAATGCCCGCCGCGGCGCCAAAAGCCCCGCTCAGGCCGGATTTCAGCTTCGAGGACGCGCTGCGCAGCGCCGCCGGAGCGCCTCTTGCTGTCTGCGGCATTGACGAAGTCGGCCGCGGCCCTTTGGCAGGCCCCGTTGTTGCGGCCGCCGTTGTGCTGGCACGCCACGCTAAACACGCAGGACTATGGGAATCCATCAACGACAGCAAGAAACTCACCGCCGCCAAACGCGCCGCGCTTTATGCGCGTATCCACGATGCGGGAGAGGTTTCCATCGCCCTTTGCAGCGTCGAGGACATTGACAGCATCAACATCCTCCAAGCCTCCCTCAAGGCCATGCACAAAGCCTATAGCGCGCTGCCGCAGCCGCCGGACTGCGCGCTGATAGACGGCAACAAGGCGCCGAAGCTGCCCTGCCATACCCAAACCATCGTCAAAGGCGATGCGCGCAGCCTGTCTATCGCCGCAGCCTCCATCGTTGCGAAGCATTACCGCGACGAGCTGATGAAAAAACTGGGCGAAGAGTTCCCCGCCTACGGCTGGGCGAAAAATGCGGGCTACGGTACCGCGGCGCACCTGAAAGCCATTGAAATTCATGGCATTACCGCGCATCACCGCCGCAGTTTCGCTCCTATTTCTAAACTCATACTTAAAGACAATTCTGTAATTAGCTGATTCATTTGATTCTTTTTTGAAGATTTTTGTTGACGGCGAGTCCGCTTTGAATCATGATTCTAAACAAGGGAGTTTAGAATTATGATGAAAACAACGACGAAAACCGCTGATAAAAAAGTAAAATCAGACCTGCCGCGGAATAAAATCCTGCAAGGCGATTGCATCGAAATGATGAAATCCCTGCCCGCGCGCTCTATCGACCTGATTTTCGCGGACCCGCCGTATAACCTGCAACTCGGCGGCGACCTCACCCGCCCCGACAACAGCAAAGTCGCGGGCGTCGAGGACGAATGGGACAAGTTTTCCAGCTTCGGCGAATACGACCGTTTCAGCCGCGCCTGGCTGCTCGAAGCCAAACGCCTGCTCAAAGACGACGGCGCCATCTGGGTTATCGGCAGTTATCATAACATTTTCCGCCTCGGCGCAATGCTGCAAGACCTCGGCTTCTGGATTTTGAACGACATCGTCTGGCGCAAAACCAACCCCATGCCCAACTTCCGCGGCCGCCGTTTTACCAACGCGCACGAGACCCTCATCTGGGCCTCCAAATCCGAAAGCGCGAAATACCGTTTCAACTACGACGCCATGAAGGCGCTGAACGAAGACCTGCAAATGCGCAGCGACTGGACCATCCCCCTTTGCACGGGCGGCGAGCGCCTGAAAAAGACGGACGGCCAGAAAGCCCACCCGACCCAAAAGCCGGAGGCGCTGCTGCACCGCGTAATTATGTCTTCCACCAATACGGGCGACGTTGTCCTCGACCCCTTCTTCGGCACGGGCACCACGGGCGCTGTCGCCAAAAAACTCGGCCGCGATTTCATCGGTATCGAGCGTGAAAGCGAATACATCGCCCACGCGCAGGAACGCCTCAAATCCATCAAGGCCGGCGACGACGAAATGCTGAAGCCCATCGAAAAACGCGCCGAGCCGCGCGTGCCCTTCGGCACCGTCATCGAACAAGGCCTGCTGGAGCCCGGCACCGTCCTGTTCGACCATACCCGCCGTTTCTCCGCCCGCGTCCGCGCGGATGGCAACCTTGTCGCGCGCAACCACACAGGCGACCACAAAGGCTCCATCCACAAAGTCGGCGCGGCGCTGCAAGGCCTGCCCTCCTGCAACGGCTGGACGTTCTGGCATTTCGAGAACAAAGGCAAGGTCTGGCCCATCGATGTGCTGCGTCAGGAAATCAGATCCCAGATGCAGGAATAATTCCACCTTCGGTCAGCGCCAAACCCCAAACTCATGGCTCTGACCACTCCCTGGCGATGCCGCCCTCATCTGCGGCATAGCGCCTCCAAAGTAAAAAGCCCGGTGGAAACGCCGGGCTTTTTCACTTTTTCCTTTTTTGATGGCGCGGATTATTCCGCCACAATACGCGATGTGCCGCAGGCATCGTCCGCCGTCGGGTCGTATTGAATACGCACGCGCTGGCCGATGCTATAAACCGGCTCCAGCCCCATATATTGGTGAAAAAAGCAATTCGAGCGCACATCCGGCATGTAATATTCGGTGCGGGCGTATAGGTTTTTGCGTGTGCTGCCGTCGTTCATACGGTCGCGGCGCGGCGCATGCGCCTTGACCACGCCTGTCGTCATGCGCAACCAGCCCTCCGGCGATGGGGCTTGCGCGGGCAAATCATATCCGCTGCGGGGATTTTGCAGTATCAAATTGTCATACCCGCGCGGATTTGCACGGCGCGCCACCGGCGGTTCTGGCTGCGGCGGCATATTATTATCATCATACATGCGCCGCGGAATATCCTGCTGCGCCATTTCTGCGGGCGCAGGCGTGCCCTTGGGCACGAAAATAGATTCCCGCTGCTGCGGCGACCACGACGATGCCCCGATATCGAACAAAATCGCCCCGCCAAACAGCACAGCCAAAAAAATACCTATGCCTATCATTTTAGCGCGCCGCTCATATCCCGCAGCCTCGCGCGGGGACATATAACTGTCTTCAAGCGGCTGCGTATCGTCTTGTTTGTGCGGTACGGGCTGTTCTTCGGTCATTTGCCTCTCCCCATTTGAAAGTCCATTATAATTCAAATACAGGCGTCACAACCAAAAACGGTTTAAAAATCTGGAAAATGCACAATAAAAAACCCGCCTTGCGGCGGGCTTGTTTTCTCGAAGTGGCGTCCCCTAGGGGATTCGAACCCCTGTTACATCCGTGAAAGGGACGTGTCCTAGGCCTCTAGACGAAGGGGACGCAATGTCTTTCGAGGTGAAGTGTTTTTACCCGCCATGCGCCTGAAAATCAAGCGGTATTTTCGCAGGCGTGCCGGAATTTTACCTGCGCACTAAATGTTTATTTTCATTGAGTTTTTATTGAACGCTGCAGCAGGTTTAAACCGCGTGACACAGCATCGCGGACATCGCCGAGTGGTCAGAATCAACCATATACGCGCGCGGCGTCCACAATCTGGAAGTTCACGCTCTCGCGGCCTTGCCAGCTGTTAATCGTCACATGCCCCGCCAGATGCAGCGGCGCGCCGCCGGATTTCAGCAAGGCTTCGCCAAGCGCCGTATCCATCGCGCGGAAGGCAATCGCCTTCACACTGCCGCCGCCCGCGGTATCCTGAATAAAACAGCTGACGTGTTTTTCGCCGACGACCGTGGCCTTGATGATTTTAACAGCGGAGAGGACAAAGCGCGGCTCCGCATGACCGGCGCCATAGGGGCCGAGGCTTGCGATTTTTTCTGCCATTTCCAGCGTCAAGGCCGGCACGGACAGCACATGGTCCACGCGCAGCTCCGGCTGCACGGGCGCGCCGTTCATCTGCGCCGCGACATGCGCGTTCACAAAATCCTGAAGTTCCTGCAGGCGCGATTGCACGACGGTAAAACCTGCCGCCATTTTATGGCCGCCGCCCGCGACAAGAATTTCATTTTGCTTGGCCGCGATAATTGCCGCGCCAAGGTCAATGTTACCTGCCGAGCGGCCGGAGGCCTTGCCGATGCCGTTGTGGTCAAAAGCAATGACGCAAGCGGGACGGTTATATTTTTCTTTCAGCCGC
>DDBY01000168.1 GCA_002334985.1 Micavibrio sp. UBA2020 | reverse complement strand
ACCATCGCCACCAACATGGCCGGCCGCGGTACCGACATCAAACTCGGCGGCAACGTCGAAATGCGCATCGCCGAAGAAATCCCCGCCGATGCGGACGAGCTGACGCGCGCACGGCTGGAGGCGCAAATCCGCGCCGAAGTCGCCGCCGCCATGGCCGCCGTCAAGGAAGCGGGCGGGCTTTACGTTGTGGGCTCCGAACGCCACGAATCCCGCCGTATCGACAACCAGCTGCGCGGCCGCTCCGGCCGTCAGGGCGACCCGGGCGCCTCCAAGTTCTATATCTCGCTCGAAGACGACCTGATGCGTATTTTCGGCTCCGAGAAAATGGATGCCTTCCTTCAGCGTATGGGGCTGAAGCCCGGCCAGCCGATTATCCACCCGTGGATTAACGCCGCCATTGAACGCGCACAGAAAAAAGTCGAAGGCCAGCATTTCGAATACCGCAAAAACGTCCTGAAGTTCGACAACGTCATGAACGACCAGCGCCGCGTCATCTATGACCAGCGCCGCGAAGTTATGACCTCCGACGACGTCACCGACATCATCGAAGACATGCGCGCCGACGTGATTTCGGCTATGGTGGCCGCCGCCATTCCGCAAGGCGCCTTCCCCGAACAGTGGGATGCGCAGCTTTTGAAAAACGACGCGCACCGCCTGCTCGGCCTCACCATCCCCGTTGAAGAATGGGTGAAGGAAGAAGGCATCGACGCCGAAACGGTCGAAGAGCGCATCCGCAAGGACATCGACGGACGTATCGCGGAGAAAAAAGCAATTTTCGTTGTCGAAGCCGTGAAGCGTTTTGAAAAAGCGGCGCTGCTGCAACTGCTCGACCAGACGTGGAAAGAGCATCTGCTCGACCTTGAACATCTGCGTCAGGGTATTTTCCTGCGCTCCATCGGGCAAAAAGACCCGCTGAACGAATACAAATACGAATCCTTCGCCCTGTTCGAAAGCATGCTGGTGCGTCTGCGCGAGCGTGTGACCAGCACCATCTGCCTCGTGGAGCTGCACGCCGATACGCAAGCGCAAGACCAGACGCAGCACCTGAACATGCCGCGCCCGCAAGCGCCGCAGCACACCGTGCTGTCGCGCGGGGAGCAGCCCGTGCAGGATACAGAGCCGCAACCCTTTGAAGGTGCGGCGTTCAGCACGAACGACCCCGCCACATGGTCGCGCACGCCCCGTAACGCCCCCTGCCCCTGCGGTTCGGGCAAAAAGTACAAATATTGCCACGGCCAGAGCTAAAACGACACAAAACGCACGCCGTTAAGAAGACGTTTACCATTTGCTGATAGATTGAAATCATCAGATGTATCGGACAAACGGATTTAGGCTTTGCTCTGGTAACTCGGGTGTGTGTGATTTTCTCCAAATTAAAACGGCCTGTTTTTTAACAGGCCGTCTTTTTTTGTTTATGCCGCCGCGCGCCAATCAGCGGTTCAAATCCGACAACCTCAGCGCCGGACGCTGGCCGCGCAGAACGCCCGCAGTGTCTTCGGGCAGATAGGGCGTCATGGATTCGACCAGCGGCGCGATTTTGGCGTTATCCGCCGCGGCGGATTTAATCGCCGCCGTCTGGATGGCGCGCAGACCTGCGCCAACTTCCGCCTGCATTTTGCCGACGGTATCCTGAATGCCCGTCATTTTTTCGATGGCGTCGTCGAGTTTCTGCATATTCAGGTAACTGGTAAACGCCCCCATAAACCCGCCCGCCATATCCACGAACAGGTCGAGCGTATTGCCGAAGCCCAAATCCTTTGCCAGCTGTACGTCCTGCTTTTGCGCATCGCGCAGCTTGCCGTTCAGCGCCTTGATGCTCTCGCCTGCAGCGCTTATAGCCTCTTTCGCCTCGTCGGTTTCGAAATAGGACAGAAGGCTGATGCCTTTGTTATTGGCGGCCATATCCATCAGCTCCATATCGCTGGCTTCGTCCGCTTCTTTGATGGCGCTGCGCAACTTTTGGGCAGCATCGTCAAGATGGCTTTCAATATCAACCAAGGTGGCATAGCGGTCTTTATCTGCCGCGCCGCCCTTTGCGGCCAGCGCCGCTTCGCCTAGGTCGCGGTAAACGCCGATTGCGGTCTGGCGCAGGTTTTGCTCCTCGTCCGCTATCATGCTGTCAAGCCCGCGGATTTTACGCTCCATCGATGCAATTTTCGTGGCCTTGGTGAAAGCGCGGCCAAGTTTGCCGAAAAACCCTGCGGGCGGCTGCGCGTTGAAGGCTTCGACAGCAGCCGCAAGCGGCGCGCGGTTTTCCTGCCAAACACTTTTTTGCGCGCTGAAGCTTTGTGAATAGGTATCCCACGTTGCGCTCGCGGCAATAACGGCGTTTTGCATGCTGTATCCTGACAAGGCTGCCGGGCGGATATTCAAAGATTCGCCCCGTTGATGACTGGCGAAGATGATATACGCATTTTAAAATTATGTCAAATAATAGACGCGCCGCTTACGCGCCCGCCAAAACCTGCCCCACAGCCTTTTGCCAGCCCGCATAAAGCGGCGCGCGGGCATCTGCGGGCATCTGCACATCAAACGTGCGCTCATGCTGCCAGCGTGCGGCGATGTCATCCACCGATTTAAACACCCCCGCATGCAGTCCCGCCAGATAGGCCGCGCCCAGCGCCGTGGTTTCAATGATGGCAGGGCGCAAAACCGGCGTCGCCGTGATGTCGGCGATGAACTGGCATACCCAGTTGTTTTTGACCATGCCGCCATCGACACGGATTTCGGTCAGTTTCTTGCCCGCATCTTCCGCCATCGCGCGCATCAAATCTTCGGTCTGATAGCCCTGCGCCTCGAGCCCTGCACGCACCAGATGCGCCGCGCTCGCGCCGCGTGTCAGCCCCGTAATCGCCGCGCGGGCATGCGGGTTCCAGTAAGGCGCGCCAAGGCCGGTGAAGGCCGGCACCATATAAACCCCGCCGTTATTTTCAACCGACGTCGCCATGGCCTCCGTCTCTGCGGCCGATTTCAAAATGCCCAGACCGTCGCGCAGCCATTGTATCGCCGCACCCGCAACGAAGATGGAGCCTTCAAGCGCGTAGCAAACGTCGCCGCCCAAACGATAGGCGACAGTGGTGAGCAAACGGTTTTTCGACGGGCGGAATTCACCGCCGATATTCATCAGCGCGAAACAGCCGGTGCCGTAGGTGCTTTTGACCATGCCCGGCTTGAAACAGGCCTGCCCAATCAGCGCCGCCTGCTGGTCGCCCGCCATGCCGCCGATGGCGATGGGTGCGCCCAGCATGTCGGTGCGTCCGAAATCGCCGCTGTTGTCGCGCACTTCGGGCAGCATGCTGCGCGGCACACGCAAAAGCGCCAGCAGCGCGTCGTCCCAATCCTGCGTGACGATATTGTACATCAACGTGCGCGATGCGTTGGTGATGTCCGTCGCATGCACCCGCCCGCCCGTCAAACGCCAAAGCAGGAAGCAATCAACCGTGCCAAATGCCAGCTTGCCCGCTTCGGCTTTTTCGCGCGCGCCTTCGACATTGTCCAAAATCCACTGCACTTTGGTGCCGGAAAAATACGCATCCAGCAGCAGGCCGGTTTTTTGGGTGAATAAATCCTCGTGCCCTGCCGCGCGCAGCGCGTCGCAAATGCCCGCCGTGCGGCGGTCTTGCCAGACGATGGCGTTATAAAGAACCTCGCCCGTTTCGCGGTCCCA
>DDBY01000082.1:14161-18284 GCA_002334985.1 Micavibrio sp. UBA2020 | reverse complement strand
ATTGGCATCGTCCAGCGGCGCGTCGGCTTCGTCCAGCACGCAGATGGGTGCGGGGTTGGTGAGGAACATGCCGAAGATAAGAGCGATAGACGTCAGCGTCTGTTCACCGCCCGACAGCAGCGAAAGAACGGTGAGCTTTTTGCCCGGCGGCTGGGCGTAGATTTCAAGACCGGAGTCGAGAATATCATCCGCTTCGACCAGCTTCAGGTAAGCCGAACCGCCGCCGAACAGGCGGGTGAACAACTTCTGGAAGTGGCCGTTGACGGTATCGAAAGCCGCCAGCAAACGCTCGCGCGCTTCCTTGTTCAGCTTGTTGATGCCTTCGCGCAGCTTGTCGATAGCGGCGACAAGGTCGGCGCGTTCGGTTTCCATGGTGCCCATCTGGTCGGTGATTTCCTGCGCTTCGACTTCGGCGCGCAGGTTGACGGGGCCCATGTTGTCGCGTTCGCGCAGCAAACGCTCCAGCTTGGATTGCCAGCTGTCCACATCGCCCAGCTCTTCGACGTTCAGCTCCAGCTTCGCCACCAGCTCTTCGGGGGTGCAGCTGAATTTTTCAAAGATAGTTGCTTCGATGCCGGACTGGCTATGCTGTGTGTTGCTGACGTTCGCCTGTGCCATCGCGCGCGCTTCGCGGGCGTCGGACAGGGCGCTTTCGGCAGCACGCAGGGTGCGTTGCAGTTCGTTGGCATTGTTTTCGGTCGATACCAGCACGTCGGCCGCTTGCTGGCGGCGCTCTTCGGCTTCGGTAATCTGGCCGAGGAGGGCTTGCTGTTCCGCCTGAATACGCGCAGGGCGGCCGGAGAGGTCTTCCAAAACAGCCGTCGTTTGCGCAATGCGCTGTTCGAGGTCGAGCAGACGCTCCGCCACACGCTCAAGCCGTGCATTCCATCCTTCGACGTCGCCCGCAATTTGCGCAAGGCGGCGCGCGCGGTTTTCGCCCGCGCGGCGAATGTCCGCGTAAACGGCCTGCTGTTCGGCCAGCTGTTGGCGCTGCTGCGAAACGGTGGTTTTCAGCGCGGCGATGCGCTCGCGGCTTTCGGTCGTTTCGGGCAGGGCAGCCAGCGTGCCGCGCGCTTCGCCCAAAGATGCTTCGGCAGATTCAATATCCTGCGTGGCGGCTTCGATGGAGGTCGTGAGGCTCGACAGCTTTGCCGTGACTTCGGTCAGCTGGTTGCTGAGCGCGGTGTGGCGGCGGCGCAGGCCGTTCAGGTGCTCTTCGGCTTGGCGGTTGGCGCTGCGTGCCGCGCCGACGGCATCAATCGCCGCGTTGCGGTTTTGCTTGGCCGCTTCCGCTTCGCTGCGGGCGGCATCAAGGCGCGTTTGCAGCGCGTCGATTTCCGCTTCGAGGTCGGCCAGGCGGTTTTTCTGCTCAAGGCGGATAGCGGCGGCGTTTTCGGCATCGGGCGAAACCACAAGGCCGTCCCAGCGCCATGCGCCGCCGTCACGCGTGACGAGGCATTGGCCGGGCTTTAGCTGCGGCATCAGCGCTTCGGCTTCTGCCGTTGTTTCAACGATACCGATTTGCGACAGGATACGCGCCAGCGCCTTAGGCCCCTGTACGGAGATAGACAGCGGGCGTGCGCCGCCGGGCAGGGATGCCGCGTCGGTGTATTCGGGCAGTTCGCGCCAGAAAATCGGCGCATTGCCGTCAAGCGCGGCCTGCAGGTCGTCGCCGAGCGCGACAGCGAGGGCTTTTTCAAGGCCTGCATCCACGTTCAAAAGGTCGATGACCGGCTGATAGCCTTCCTGCGGGTTGCGCAGGATACGGCGCAGGGCGTCGGCTTCGGCTGTCAGCTGCGCGAAGCTGCGCTGCACGGTTTGCAGCGCATCTGCGGTTTCCTGCGCGCGCTGGTCGGCGGACGCGCGGTTTGCTTCGGCCGTATCAAGTGCGGCGGTTGCGGCGGCATAGGTTTCTTCGGCGGATGTAATCTCGCTGCCGAGGGTATCCAGCTCCGCCTTCGCCGGCGTGTTTTCAAGAAGGCGCGTGTGCTGCGCTTCGAGGTCGGATTTGCGCGATTGCAAATGCGCAAGGCGGCGTTCGAGGTCGGCAATCTGGCGTTCTGCCGCACCGCGTGCGGCCTCTTGCGCGGCGGTTTCTTCGGTCAGCAGGGTCAGTTCGGTTTCGCTGCTCTCGACCGTGTTTTGCAACTCGTCGCGCAGGATGCCGGCTTCTTGCTCCAGCTCGCCCTGACGTGCGGCTTCGTCTTCCAGCGCCGCGCGCTCTTCGCCGAGGCGCGAAATGGTTTCGCCCGCTTCGGTTTTTTGCGCGGTTTCGTGGCCGATGTCACGCGTGTATTGCGTCAGCAGGTTTTGCGATTTCACGCGCTCTTCCTCGACAAGGCGTGCTTCGTTTTCAAGCGTGCCATAGGCGAGTTTGAGATGCTGGAGCGCGGCGGCGGCTTCTGCCTCCGACTGGCGCAGTTCGGGCAGGCCGGCGGCGGCTTCGGTTTGCTGGGTGGTCAGTGTCGTGACCTCCAGCGTTTTTTCGCGCACGATGCTTTCGGCTTGTTCAAACGATGCCAGCGCATTTGTCACGGCAATCTGGCTGGCCTGGAATTTCAGGAACAGCAAAGAGCCCTCGGCCGTCTGGATGTGGCCGGACAGGTTGCGGTAGCGCGAAGCCTGACGGGCCTGTTTCTTGAGGCCGTCAAGCTGCGTGTTCATGGCGCCGAGAACGTCTTCGACGCGCAAAAGATTGGTTTCGGCGGCACGCAGTTTCAGTTCCGCCTCGTGGCGGCGGGCGTGCAGGCCGGAAATGCCTGCGGCTTCTTCCAGAACCATACGGCGCTGGGTTGGCTTGGCGTTAATCATGTCGGCAACGCGGCCCTGCGATACCAGCGCGGGGGAGTGAGAGCCGATGGAGCTGTCCGCGAACAGCAGCTGCACGTCGCGCATGCGCACGTTCTTGCCGTTCACTTTGTAGGTGGAGCCGACGGAGCGTTCGATTTTACGCGAAACTTCGAGGTCGTCCGCGTCGTTCAGTTCAGCCGGCGCAAGGCGGTCGCTGTTGTCGAGCAGCAGGCAGACCTCCGCCGTGTTGCGCGGCGGGCGGTTGTCGGTACCGTTGAAAATCACATCGTCCATGCCGGAGGAGCGCATACGCTTGGGCGAGTTTTCACCCATGACCCAGCGCAGGGCTTCGGTCAGGTTCGACTTGCCGCAGCCGTTGGGGCCGACGATGCCGGTAAGGCCGGTGCCGATTTCAAGCTCGGTCGGGTCAACGAAGGATTTGAAGCCGGTCAGGCGAAGACGGTTGAACTGAACCATTGTTAATTCCCCGCTGCCAGCAGACGGTTGACGGTGTCGTTAAATTCCTGCGCGGTTTCAGGGCCCACCAGCTGGCGGACGTTTTCCAGTTTGCGGGTATTGAAAACGAAAGTCGGTGTGGAATTGATGCGGTAGAGTTTGCGCGCATCCAGCTGGCGTTTGACCAGTGCGTCTTCCAGCTCCTTGTTGGTCATGCAGGCGGCGATGAAATCATCGTCCATGCCGGCAAGGTTGCCGTATTGGGCAAGGGCTTTGGTCGGGTTGTCGCTCTTGGTCCATTTGTCCTGATTGCGGAACAACACTTCGATAAGGTCGAAGTATTTATCGTTCGGGGCGCAGCGCGCCATCATGGCGGCCTTGAGTGCCGTGCCGTCGATGGGGAAGTCGCGGAAGATAAGACGCGCGCGGCCGGTCTCTACAAGGTCACGCTTCACTTGCGCGAGCAGGTTGTTATGAAATTTGGCGCAATGCGGGCAGGTCAGCGATGCGTATTCGATGATGGTGATGGGCGCATCTTCGTTGCCGATAACGCGGTCTTCCGTCGCGCGCAGGATGTTGACCGTCAGCGCCTTGGGCGCGCTCAGCAGGTTTTCGACTTCCTCGGCGTCTTCGGTTACGGCGGGGGCTTCTGCCGTTTCGACAACGTTGGCGGGGGTTTCGGTTTCTTCTGCAAGGCGCTCTTCGGTGGCCGCGTGTTCGGCTTCTACTTCAGCGGCGGCGGTTTCTTCGTTATGCTGTACGATAACGGCGGGGTCGATGCTTGCAGCGGTTTCGGTTCCGGTGTCGGCGGATGTTTCCTGCGACGTTTCTGCGGGCGCTGCCTGCTGTGTGATGGCGGCCTGTTCAGGCGCGGCGG
>DDBY01000082.1:1520-13876 GCA_002334985.1 Micavibrio sp. UBA2020 | reverse complement strand
ACCGCGATGATGGCGGCTTTGCCTTGCATGTTTTTGAAAGAAGGAGAGGTGCCGTTCGCTTCGCTGCGCATGAGATTTCCCTTATGCTGCGCGCCGGTTGTGCCGACGCATTTTTAATGTTTTCAAAGATGTAAGAATCTGCGGTGATTATATGCTTTGAATTTGTAAAAATGCAATATTACTTCAAGTGTTATGTGCAATTTTTTGATAGAAATTCAATATTTTAGTTGAGAGAAAAGGCTTAAAATCTTGCTGTAAAACCAAAAACGGGCTATATCCTTGTCATGACAAAAACATTCTTGAAAATGCACGGTCTGGGTAACGATTTCGCGATTTTTGACGGGCGCGAAGGTGCGCCGCTGTATTTATCCACAGACGCCATCCGCAGACTCGGTGACCGTCATACGGGCATCGGCTTTGACCAAATGGTGATAATTGACCCGCCCAAAAGCCCGCAAACCGATGTTTTTATGAAGATTTTTAACAATGACGGCGGCGAAGTCGGCGCCTGTGGCAACGTCACGCGCTGCGTCGCGGATATTTTGATGCGCGAAAGCGGCCGCAGCGAGGTGGTTATCGAGACCGTAGCGGGGCAGCTCAAGGCCGTTCGTGCCGGTGCCGGACGCGTTTGCGTGGATATGGGGAAAGTTCGTCTTGGCTGGCAGGAAATCCCCCTAAGTTCTGAACAAGACACGCTTTCTTTGAATTTGACCGAGGGGATGTTGAAATCCCCCGTCGCAGTCAACGTGGGCAACCCGCATGCGGTATTTTTTGTTCAGCAGCTTGAAGACGTGCCGCTGGAAAAATTCGGCCCGATGATTGAAACCCACCCGCTATTTCCCGAAAAGACGAATGTGGAAATTGTGCGCATCGATAGCCAGGAGGCCGTTACTATGCGCGTGTGGGAGCGGGGCGTGGGCATTACCCGCGCCTGCGGCACGGGCGCCTGCGCCGTTGCCGTCGCCGCTGCCCGTCGCGGCCTGACAGGGCGCAAAGTGCGCGTGACGCTCGAGGGGGGGATTCTGGATATAGAGTGGCGTGAAAGCGATGACCACGTCCTGATGACGGGCGAGGTCGCCGAGGTTTTCAGCGGCACCATTTCAACCGGTTTCGGTCTGTGACGGCGGGGCTGCTGCCTGATGTGCCGCGCCATGGGCGGGGGATTGTGCTGATGCTCGGCTCTGCACTGTCACTGTCTGTGATGAATGCGGCGGTCAAGGCACTGACGCTTTCCGGTTATCATACTTTACAGATTGTTCTGACGGATTGCCTGTTCGGCTTTGCCAGTGTTTTTCTGTGGCTGGCCGCGACGGGGCGGCTGCGCTGGGTGCGGCGGGTGCGGCCGATGCTGGCCTGTTATGTCGGGGCGGCGATTTGTGCCTGCTTTTCGCTTTTTTATGGGTTCGGCCATGGGGGGCTTGCGCAAATCAGCGCGGTGGTCGCGGCGGCGCCGCTACTGGTTGCGGTATTGTCGTTTTTCTTTCTGGGGGAGCGTCTGACGCGCTGGCAGGTCACGCTGGCGCTGGCCGGATTTGGCGGCATCCTGCTGATTTTGCAGCCGGGGATGGATATGCAGGCCAGTCTGCCGTTGATTGTAACACTCGGCGGTACTATCGCGCTTGCGGCCAGTCAGGTGCTGGTGCGCTATTTGAACGGCCAAATTCATACTGCGGCCTTTATTTTGTACTTTTATGTAGGCGCAGCGGCGGTTTCGGGCGCTTTGGTGGTCGGAAACGGGCTTTGGACGCCGGTAGCGGCGGGGGACATGCCATTGTTTTTGCTCTGCGCGCTGGCGGATATTGCGGCGCTGGTTTGCATGTATTCGGCATTCCGCCATGCGCCGGCGTCTTTGGTGACGCCTTTCCAGTACAGTAATATTGTCTGGAGCGCGCTCTTGGGCTATGTCATCTGGCAGGAACAGCCCGGTCTTTGGACGGCCATGGGGGCGGGGATTATCATCGGCGCGGGGATTTTGTTTACCCGCGCAGCCTTGCGGCGGCAACAGGTGGCCGCCGCGTAAATCCGGTTAAAGAAACAAGTTGAATATGGACGAGCTTAAAATCATCACCCGCCCGAGCGAACACCGCGAAGAAGCGCTGGAGCTGCCGGATGCCGAAACCCAGCTGGCGCAGCAGGGCAACGATGGCCCGCGCGTGGTCACATTCGGTTGCCGCCTGAATATTTATGAATCCGAAGTGATGAAGGCGCACGCGGCCAAGGCGGGGCTGAGCGATGCCATCATCATCAATACCTGCGCCGTCACGTCGGAGGCAGAACGTCAGGCGCGTCAAGCCATCCGCCGTGCGCGGCGCGAAAATCCGGATGCGAAAATCATCGTCACGGGCTGCGCCGCGCAGGTGAACCCGAAAAGCTTTTCCGACATGCCCGAAGTCAATCAGGTCATGGGCAATGACCTGAAGCTGAAGGAAGAAAGCTGGCTGCAGCCTTCGACCGAGCGCGTGGTCGTGAACGACATCATGTCGGTCAAGGAAACGGCGCGGCACATGATTTCCGGTTTTGAATCGCACGCGCGCGCCTTCGTGCAGGTGCAAAACGGCTGTGACCACCGCTGCACGTTTTGCATCATTCCTTATGGCCGCGGCAATTCGCGCAGTGTGCCAATGGGCGAAATTGTCGAACAGGTGCGCCGCCTTGTCGAACATGGCTATCACGAAGTTGTCCTGACCGGCGTTGATATTACATCCTACGGTCCCGATTTGCCGGGACAGCCGCGCTTGGGGCAGATGATACGCCGCATGCTGGCGCTGGTGCCGGATTTGAAACGCCTGCGGCTGTCGTCGCTCGACCCCGTTGAAATAGACGATGATTTGTGGCGACTGATTGGCGAGGAAGAGCGTTTCATGCCGCACCTGCACCTGTCGATGCAGGCGGGGGATGATATGGTGCTGAAGCGCATGAAGCGCCGTCATTTGCGCCCCGACCTGATAGCGGTTTGCGAAAAGGCGCGCGCGTTGCGCCCTGATATCGTTTTCGGCGCAGATATTATCGCGGGCTTCCCGACCGAAACGGACGAAATGTTCGAAAACACATTCAACGCCGTGCGCGAATGCGATTTGACCTTCCTGCACGTCTTCCCGTACTCGCCGCGCCCCGGCACACCCGCCGCGCGCATGCCGCAGGTGGACGGCGGCCTCCGCAAGGAGCGCGCCAAGCGCCTGCGCGATTTGGGTGCGCAGCAGGTAGAAAAACACATGCAGGGCATTATCGGGCGCGAGATGATGGCGCTGGCCGAGAAAAACAACCGTGCACGCACGCCATATTTCAGCGAAGTCGCGCTGGATGCCGACACACCTGCCGGCGCGCTGGTGCGCGTGAAGCTGGAAGGGGTTGAGGGCGGCCTTCTGAAGGGGAAAGTGCTGTGATTTGGTTTTTCAACAAAAAGAAAAAAGAAGAGCAGCCAAGTGAAGTTTTGACGGAACAGGCGGCAGATAACGCCGCGCCGGATAATGCTATTGATGATACCGTAGCTGCGGACGGGACACCTACAGAAGCTGCCGCAGAAGAAGTTGCTTTGGCCGCCGCACCGCAAGAAATGCCGGCGCCGCCCGATGCCGCTGCCGTAACGGCGCAAACGTCCGCGCCGCTGATGGAAAAGCCGGATACCAAACAGGGCTGGTTCGCGCGGCTTAAATCCGGGCTCAGCCTGTCGTCGGGCAAGCTGGCGGGCGGGATTGCGGATATTTTTACCAAGCGCAAGCTCGACCAGAGCGCGCTGGATGAGCTGGAAGAGCTTTTGATTACCGCCGACCTCGGCCCTGCAACGGCGGCGAAGCTGACGGCGGCGATTGCCAAAAACCGTTTCGACAAAGAAGTCACGGGCGAAGAAATCCGCACCGCGCTGGCCGATGAAATCGAAAAAATTCTGACGCCCGTTGAAAAGCCGCTGTTCACCATCGATGCAAAACCATTTGTTATCTTGATGGTCGGTGTCAACGGTACGGGCAAGACGACGACGATTGGCAAGCTCGGCCAGCAATTCACCCGCGAGGGCAAAAAAGTCATGCTGGCGGCGGGCGATACGTTCCGCGCCGCGGCCGTCGCGCAGCTGAAGGTTTGGGGCGAGCGTATCGGCTGCCCCGTGATGGCAAAGGACGAGGGGGCGGACGCCGCCGCGCTCGCCTATGAAGCGCTCGACCGTGCAGAGGCAGAGGGCGCGGATATTTTGATGATGGATACCGCCGGCCGTTTGCAAAACAAAGCGAACCTGATGGAGGAGCTGTCCAAAATCGTGCGCGTTATCCGCAAGAAAAATGCTGCCGCGCCGCATGCGATTGTGCTGGTGCTGGACGCCACCGTCGGCCAGAACGCACACAGCCAGCTTGAGCTTTTCAAGGAGATGGTTGCCATAACCGGCCTTATTGTCACAAAACTGGACGGCACAGCCAAAGGCGGCGTGCTGGTTTCACTTGCCGAGAGATTTCAGATGCCGGTTCATGCTATAGGTATAGGGGAGGGCATAGACGACCTGCGGCCTTTCGCCGCAGCCGATTATGCCCGCGCCATCGTCGGCCTCGACGCCGCATCCGACTGACCTGCGCAGTTTAGCTTGCGCGTCGCCGGATGCCGCGGCGGCGGCTGCCTTAACTGAAGAGGTTCTTTCTCGTGCTTATCGGAAACAAAGCGCCATCCCCCATCCGTGACGGTCTGATGACCACGCGCAGCTTCAACGACCCTGCAAAGGCGTTGAACTGGGTGCGCGAAATTTACAACCATAACGTTGCCTATCTGCGTCATACGTTTGAACAGTTCTCGAAAGGCCAAGGGGACGAAGACCGCGTGCGCGCGCATTACCCCTATATCGAAATCACCACCACGCGCGGCCCGAGCGTTGATAACCGCCTGTCGTATGGCTTTCTGTCGCGCCCCGGTACTTACCGCACCACGCTGACGCGCCCCGACCTTTATCATACTTATTACATGGACCAGTTCACGCTTTTGCTGAAAAACCATCCGGAAGCGGAACTGGAAGTCGGCGTCAGCGAAACGCCCATCCCGCTTCACTTCGCGCTGGGTGACCAGTTCCACCTTGAAGCCGATTTGACGGTGGAGCAAATCGCGCGCCTGCCGCAGATTTTCGACCAGCCCGACCTTGCCAATATGGACGATACCATTCCAGACGGCACACATACGGTGAAGGAGGGGGAGCCCGCGCCGCTCGCGCTTTTCACGGCGCCGCGCATGGACCTTAGCCTGCAACGCCTGAAGCATTACACGGGCACGTCGGCGGAGCACTTCCAGAAATTCATTCTGTTCACCAACTATCAATTCTACGTCGATGAATTCGTCCGTGATGCGCATGCCATGATGGCGCGCGCGCAGGAGGGTGAGGTTATCGATGAACGCCGCCTTGAATACGTCGCCTTTGTCGAGCCGGGCAACGTCGTCACCTATAACGCCAACCTGCCGGAAGTGCCGGCAGGTACGGGGCAAAAACCGCCGCGCCTGCCGCAGATGCCGGCCTATCACCTGAAGCGCGCGGACGGCACGGGCATCACACTGATTAACATCGGCGTCGGCCCGTCGAATGCGAAAACGATTACCGACCACGTTGCCGTTTTGCGCTCCCACACCTGGCTGATGCTGGGGCACTGTGCGGGGCTGCGCAATTCGCAGAAGCTGGGCGATTATGTTCTTGCCCATGCCTATATGCGCGATGACAAGGTTCTGGATGATGCCGTGCCGCTCTGGGTGCCTATTCCGGCGCTGTCGGAAGTGCAGGTCGCGCTTGAAAAATCCGTGTCGCAGATTTCGGGGCTCAAGGATTACGACCTCAAGAAAATCATGCGCACGGGTACGGTTGCAACCGTCAGCGACCGCAACTGGGAGCTATGGGAACAAAGCGTTCCCGTGCTGCGCCTCAGCCAGTGCCGCGCCGTCGCCCTCGACATGGAATCTGCAACGATTGCCACCAACGGATTCCGCTTCCGTGTGCCTTACGGTACGCTGCTTTGCGTGTCGGACAAGCCGCTGCACGGCCAGTTGAAATTGCCGGGCATGGCTGACCGTTTTTATCGCGAGCGGGTTGACCAGCATTTGAAAATCGGCATCGCCACCATGGAAAAAATCCGCGCCATGGGCGCCGGACGCCTGCACAGCCGCAAACTGCGCAGCTTTACCGAGGTTGCGTTTCAGTAAAAATGCCGTCGCCTGTATATTACGCGGGCGGCAGGGTTCTTTTTCGCCGCCAGCGCCGCAGAGCCGCAGCCACGACGTCGCGGATGCGAAAAAAGCGGCGGGTTTTAAAATAGGCGTCGAAATCTTTTTCATCCGGCATGCCGTAATAGGCGTGACTGTCATCATGCGACTGGGGCAAGGCGGGCAAGGCTTCGCCGCGCGCCAGTTTGCGTGCCGCCGATGCCGCCAGCCTGCCGCCGAGGGTGGCGGCCTTGACCAGTACCTGATGCTGCGTGGTGTCGGGGTGAATAATAAAACTGCGGCGCGAAACAATATCGCCGGTATCGATGCCTTCGTTTATCCAGTGCAGGGTCACACCCGCGCGCGCATCGTTGTTTTTCAGCACCCAGAAATAATTCATCACCCCCTTGTAATCCGGCAGCCATCCGGGGTGGATGTTCAAAACGCCCAGGCGCGGAATGGCAATGATATTGGGCTTTAATATGCGGTTGAAAAAGGCGGATATGATGATATCCGGCTGCTTGTCGCGTATGAAGGCTTCGGTTGCAGGATGGTTGACGTTACGGCACTTGCGCACGGGGATTTTCCCCGCCTGCGCCAGATACCATCCGGGCAGCAGTGTTTTTTTCCAAAGCCACGGGCGCAGCAAAATCGCAAGCGCGAAGGTTATCATCTGCACCAGCCGCTGCCACAGCAGCAGCCAGCTGAAACGCCAGCCCATGCGCCGCATTTCCGCGCGCAGGTTTTTGTTTTTCAGGGGCGGGGCACGGACGATGCCGACAATCTCTATATCCGGCGCTTCGTCGAGCATGTTGAGAACAATCGCGCTGCCCGCATGGCCGGCGGAATAAAGAATAACGGCGCGGAGCGGGCGGCTATCGGCAGATGTCATACGGCCTGCATGTCATGTTTGTTCTTTTTTTCAAAAACAAAGCCCCCGCTGTGGCGGGGGCGAGTGAAGGCGAAAAAGAAAAGCAGCGTTCAGTCCGAAAAAAATCATGTTGATTGGCGCTATACCGTTACATCCAGTGTCTGGCCGCGTGTGCCTGTGTCGCGGTTACCCTGCGATGAGGTATCGTCATTGGCGCGGGAGCGGGGTGTATTGTCTTCGTCGCGCGAGGCGAGGCTGCGCTGGTCGCCCCGCTGCGTGTCCGCTGCGGGCGCTTCGCGCTTTTCGACGCGGTTTTCTCCGCCGCGCGGTTGTTCCTGCACGGGGTTTGTCTGCTGCTGATAGGCATAGGACTGATACCCGCCCGATGCGCCGACAGAATTGACCATGATGTAGCTCCTTCGCTAACGCACATAACAAAGGAATGAATAGAGCACTCCGACTTTCATTCTAGCACGCTATTTATTAACGGGGTGTTAATACGGGGCAGGCGGGGTGCCTTATGCTCGTCCGGAGAATCTGTTGCGCCGCCGAATTGTTTTTTGAACTGGATTCCGTACGTCTGGTACCTGCTGCAAGCCATTGAGAACAAAGCTTTCATCTTTTCTTCAGAATTCTTTAACGTAATTTGCGTAAAATTTTAGATAGGTGAGTGGGAAAGATGAGGCGCCGCCAAGGAGACCGCGCGCAGCTCCGGCCCGAAAGGCTAAAAGAAAAAAGGAATCGACGGATGGAATTTCCATCTAAGGATATGTTCAGGGGAGTGAATATCTTGGATCCGAAAGAGCTTCTCGCATGCGCGCAGGACGACTCTGATGCCGGGCGCCAGCGTCTCGCCAAGGCCGTGTCGCAATTCTTTGACGACCGCCAGTTAAACCAGACCGAGCAAAGTCTTGCCAGCGAAATTCTATTGAATCTTATCCGTCAGGCGGAAGTTGACCTGCGCGAAGCGCTGTCCGAACGTCTTTCGGTGCAAACCAATATCCCGCCCGAGGTCATGGTCTATCTCGCCAACGACCAGATTGCGGTTGCGCGTAATGTGCTGATGCATAGCCCCGTGCTGAATGACGTTGACCTTGTCTATATTATTTCGTCCAAAGGCGAAGAACATTCGCGCCTTATCGCCCAGCGCGACCGTCTGAGCCCGCTGGTCGCTGACCGCCTGATTGATACGGGTGATGTGCAGACGATGTTGAACCTTGTGGATAACCAGCGCGTTCATTTGCAAAAAGCGTCGATGCGCAAACTGGCGAAAGCCGCGCTGCGCTCTGAAGAACTGCAAGCACCGCTGCTGCGCCGCCCTGAAGTCGATACCGACATTGCCATCGACCTTTATATGATTGTGTCGCAGGCGCTGCGTAAGGAAATTGCGGAGAGATTCCTTATTCCGCCGCAAGTCCTCGACCAGTCTTTGGAAGAGTTGATACACGAACTCAGCAACGAAGCCAAAGGCATGCGCGAGGCGACGCCGGATATGATTGCGCTTGCCCGCCGCTTTGAAGAGCGCAAAGACATTTCGGCAGACTTGATGATTAAAACCCTGCGCCGCGGGCAGGTGGGTTTCTTCCTCGCGCTGTTCGGCGAGCGTGTCGGTCTGACGCCGGAGCACGTTATCAAGATGATTCAAAAAGACGGCGGCAAGCCCTTCGTCGTCGGATGCCGCCACATCGGCATGATGAAATCGGAATTCGCATCGATCTTCCTTCTCAGCCGTGGCATCCGCACCGGCGACAAGATTGTGGATCAGCGCGAACTGGCGATGGCGCTCAAGAACTTTGACGCCATTCGGGATTTTGACGTCCAGCGCATCATGAAAACTTGGCTCGCCAATCCCGATATCATCTAGTCCTTCCAAACGACACACATACAGGTGGCGTCGCCCTTCCCGCAAAAAACGGGAAGGGTGTCGCTGCGTTCGGGGGCTTGTTTTTAAAAATCATTTGAATACATGTGGTTACGTTCCGCGGCTTTTATTGACATAACTTTTTAATGTACTAATATAGCCTCGATTTTCAAAAACGAGGTTCTTTTGCATGTTCGAAAAACTCAACAAAACCCTCCGCCGGATAGAGCGCCAGTACAAAGCGAAAGCCATGGGCGCGGGCACGGCTCTGGGCGGCGGGGCGGCTGTGGGCGTTGCCATCGTGACGGGCGCGGTCACCGGGCCTGCGGCTGTGCTGCTTATGATACCTGTTTATGGTGGTTTCATGATGGGCGTGATGGGCGGCGACCCGTCGCGCGTGCGCAATAACGATTACGTTCTGGATGACTACAAGCTGGTGGGTACGCCCGCCGACCTGTCGCAAATCAAGGCGATGCAGGAATACATCGACAAACGAACAGAAAAGCTGAAACATCTCGGCACGCTACCGGAAAAATTGCAGCGCGACATCAATCGCCACATTGCCGATGTTGCGCCCGTTTTGCAGCGTGTGCGCGTGTATAAAAACTATTCGTGGCGCAATGAAGAAAAGGGCGAGCTGACGTCTTTTGAATTCACACGCAAATTTATCGATGAGAGCGGCAGCACGGTAAAGCAGCCTTTGGCGCGTATCGAGCTGGTGCCGATGGGGCTTTTGCCGCGGCAGGAACCGGCGCGCCTTGTGATAGAACAAACGCCCGCGCGCCCCGCGCTGCCCGCGCCGGATGAACTGCGCGGCGAATTTAAAGCGCTGGCCGACAAAGTCGAAGGCGTGGCGGGGCAGGTGGATAGCGTGCAAAACCGCCTCGGCGCGCTTGAAAATCCGCAGGTACCAGAGCCTGCCAAGCTCGAAAAGCCAAGGTTCGAACGCCGTAATGGTGCATGAACGGGAATAAATAAAAAACGGCGCCCGATGCGGCGCCGTTTTTTTTGTGGTTTTATTCTGCGTGTCAGGCTGCCGAAGCTTGCTTCGCACGCTCCATCAGGATTTTGACGCCGGGCAAGGCCTTGCCCTCCAGCCATTCAAGGAAGGCACCGCCCGCCGTTGATACATAGGTCATCTTCTCATCAACGCCCGCCATGGCCAGTGCGGCGACAGTATCGCCGCCGCCTGCCACGCTGGTAAGTTTTCCGGCCGCGGTCAGTTCGGCGACCTTGTGCGCAAGGCTGACGGTGCCCTTTTCGAACGGCGGCGTTTCAAACGCGCCGACAGGGCCGTTCCAAAGAACGGTGCGCACCTTTTCAAGCTCTGCCGAAATGAAGGCAACGCTGTCGGGGCCGATGTCGAGCATCATCTCGTCTTCACGCACGGAATCGCTGCTGCGGATTTCAATGTCAGGATTGGCGCGGAATTCCTTGGCGACAACGGCGTCGGACGGCAGGATGATTTTGCATCCGGCGCCTTGCGCGGTGTGCATGATGGCGGCTGCTTGCTCTTTCATGTCACGCTCGCACAGCGATTTGCCCATGGGGTATCCTTGCGCAGCCAGAAAAGTATTCGCCATACCGCCGCCCAGAACCAGAATGTCGATTTTGCGCACAAGGTTGTTGAGCAGGTCGAGCTTGGTCGAAATCTTCGCGCCGCCGACAATGGCAATCACCGGCTTTTCCGGCTTTTCGAGCGCTTTTTCAAGTGCGGTCAGCTCGGCTTCCATCAGGCGTCCGGCATAAGCGGGCAGCAAGGTGGCGATGCGGTGCGTGCTGGCATGCGCGCGGTGGGCGCAGGAAAAGGCATCGTTGACGTAAACATCGCCAAGCCGCGCCAGCTCAGCCGCGAAATCGGCATCGTCCTTTTCTTCTTCCGGATAGAAACGCAGGTTCTCGAGCATGAGAACGTCGCCGTCTTTCATCGCCTTGATAGCGTTTTCGACGTAAAGGCCGACGCAGTCATCGACAAAAGGCACCGGCTTGCCGTAAAGAGCGGCGAGTGCCTGCGCCACAGGGGCGAGCGAGAGGCTTGCATCCTTGCCGCGCGGACGGCCGAAGTGCGACATGATAACCACACGCGCGCCGCTTTCCGACAGTTCTTTAAGGCCGGGGACAAGACGGCTCAGGCGTGTATCGTCGGTGACGCGGCCGTCCTGCATGGGTACGTTCAGGTCCGCGCGCAACAAGACCGTACGGCCTTTCGCAGACAAATCATCGAGTGTCAGAAAGCTTTTCATTTCTATATTTTCCCGCCATGTAGGTCGATTTTTAAAACGCAACCATCATGGCGCAGCGCACCGCACCGCGCAAGGGAAATGAGCGAAAAGCTGGGGGTTTCCGTTGCTATTCGCGCGCCCACAGGTCGCTTGGCGCATATTGTATTTGCGCCGAAAGAGGGTCGAGGAACTCGATTTGCTCCTGATAGGTGAGCTCTATCATCGGGCCGTTGTTTTCAGTTACCCAGCCGCGAATGCGAATTTTCTTTCCTTTAAATTCATCGGGAGCAAGCGTCCGGCGTCCGTCGGAAAGGTGAAACTGCGGCACTTGTTTACCATTTATCACGATGGTGAAGTCAGTTTTGGGGTCTTTGCCGAAATTATAAAAGGCGAAGTCTTTTTTCTCGCTGACGGAACGAATTTGACCTTCAAAAATCTGAAATGAATTACGGGTATCGCCCATAATCGTTTCATTGTCTTTGATGCTGAATTCGGAAGATTGCCAAAGCCCCAGACTCTGGCTGCGCGCGAGGTCTTCGTATTTGAAAAGGGGCAAAACGAGGTCGCGGCTTTCTTTACTGCCATTTGCCCAGGCAAGCCCGCGTGAGACCATCAGCGCCTGCAACCATTCACCTTCTTGCGTGACAGCGTGGGCGAGGATGTGACCGACATGGTCTGCGCGCGCGCTCGGATCTTTACCGACGATATAAAATCCGAGTTTTTTGCCGAGGACGTTTTTATTCAAAAAGTCCAGCGCTGCACCGTCAAGCTGGATAGGTACGCGAATATTGTCCAGCTTATATGTCTTGCCGTTTTCAAGGCGCAGCGTATCTGATTTGACGATTTCCTTTACAACGCCGACATCGATAAGCTCAAGGTCAAACGGCGACGTTTGAACAGGACGCGGCTTGTTGGGCAAGAAGAGATATTTTTGGCCTTGTGCATAAACATGCAGGGATGCGCCACCAACCATCATTGCGCCGAACACAGCGGCAAGGACGGGGACTCGGAATTTTGAAAAAATGCTCATAATGACCATTATAAAAACGGCCTGAATTTTTTGTCAATTCCCGCACGGCGGGCGGTGATTTCCCTTAACTTCCCTGCAAAGCGGCGGGGCTTAAGCCTCGCCAAACAGGCTTGTATGGGAAATGCCCGCATCGCGCACCTTGACCATCAGGGAGGCCTTCAGCTTGTCCATGGCGCGCTGTTCCAGCTGGCGCACACGCTCCTTGCTGATGCCCAG
>DDBY01000082.1:0-1197 GCA_002334985.1 Micavibrio sp. UBA2020 | reverse complement strand
CGCCCAGCGCCTCGCCCAGCCATTGGGAGCGGGTGGCGTTGTCGCGCATGCCGATGACCACGTCTTCGGGGTTTGGGGCCTGGTCGGCCAGAAAATCCTGCCACTCCCCATCGCCATTTTCGCCGACGGTATTATTGAGCGACTGGTCGCCGCCGTTCATGCGGGATTCCATCTCCAGCACTTCCTTGGGCTGGACGCCGAGTTCCTTGGCAATGTAAGCAACGGCGTCGCTGTCCAGATAGTCGCGGGCGGACTGACCGTCAATTTTTGCGCGCAGGCGGCGCAGGTTGAAGAACAGCGATTTCTGGCTGGCCGTGGTGCCGGTGCGCACAATCGACCAGTTACGCAGGACGTAGTCCTGAATCTGCGCCTTCACCCACCATGTGGCATAGGTGGAAAAGCGGTTTTCAAGGTCGGGCTCGAACCGCGCGGCGGCTTCCATCAGGCCGATATTGCCTTCCTGAATAAGGTCGCCGATGGGCAGGCCATAGTTTTTGAATTTGGATGCAATCGCCACCACAAGGCGCGTGTAGGAGCGCACAAGCTCGTGCAGCGCCTTTTCATCGCGCTGTTCTTTCCAGCGGCGGGCGAGGGAAAGCTCATGCTCTTTTTCAAGCAAAGGCTCGTCCATGGCCGCGCGGATATAGCGCAGGTTGGCTTGCTGGGTCGTGGGGTCGTCGTGATAGGCCATGATGTCCGGTTTCCTTTTCGCCTTGGATACGGGTACAGAACAGTTTCATCTGGGCGTATAACACTTATACGGCGCGGCGGAGGTTTTGGATGTCGGATTTTTGAATATTATTCAATTATAATCCGCTTTGGACATAATTTCAACGCATCCGCCGATTTCCCCGTATTTGCAGGGACTTCTCCTGCATATATGCACGGTTGTCACAGGCAAACGGCGCGGAAAGGTGAAAGTTCCAAAATTCTATTTTTTATAAATTCTTATATATAAATAAAATTAAATTATATGTTGATTAATGGGGAAAATCAGCCTGTGGCCGTTCAAACCTGCAATCAGGCGGCCTGTATCGACAGCACATCGCCGCGCGGCGAAAACTGCGCACAGACCAGCTGTCCACCGCGCCCGCAGCCGCCGTCAATACTGACGGCGATGTCCGCAACTTTGACGCCGCCATCATCGGGGTCGCAGCCGCGGATGACGGTGCGGAACGGATGATAGGGTTTTTGCAT
>DDBY01000200.1 GCA_002334985.1 Micavibrio sp. UBA2020 | reverse complement strand
ACAAAGCGCGGCGGCTTCGGCGCGCGGAATATCGCCCGCCGGAAAACCATCAATGATTTTACGCACCGCCGTTTTAAGGCCGGAAAAAGAAAAATCGCAGCCCGGCTTGCCCACCATCGGCCGCGGCAGCGGGTATTTCGCGCGCGCGGCTTTAGCATCCGTGCATTCCGCCGCCAGTTTTTCAATCGCAGGCCCGCCCGGCCAGCCAAGGCCGAGCAGCTTTGCGGTTTTATCAAACGCCTCGCCCACCGCATCGTCGATGGTGGTGCCAAGGCGCGTATATTCGCCGACATCTTTCGCAATCAAAATCTGGCAATGCCCGCCCGATACCAGCAAAAGCAAATAGGGGAAGGCCACGTCACCGTCTGTCAGCCGCACGGTGAGCGCGTGACCTTCAAGATGGTTGACCGCAACCAGCGGCAGGCCGCGCACCTGTGCAATCGCCTTGGCCGTCATCACGCCGACCAGAACCCCGCCAATCAAACCGGGCCCTGCCGTCACAGCAACGGCGGAAATATCGTCGAGTGTCATCTGCGCTTCTTCCAGCGCCGCTTCGACCATGTGGTCGATATGTTCCAGATGCGCACGGGCGGCAACCTCGGGCACCACGCCGCCGAAGGCAAGATGCTCGCGCTGGCTCAGCACCTGATGCGCCAGAATGCGCCGGTCTTCGCCCACGATGGCGACGGCGGTTTCATCGCAGCTGCTTTCGATACCCAGAACAAGACGCTGTTTTGTCATGCGCCCGTTATATCAGGCTTCGGGGGTAAATTCACGCGGAAACATCTGTCATAATATAGCGGCGCAGCCCCGCGTCCCGCCTGCGGGGCATCTTTTCGGTGTATTGATTGTTTTCATATCGCGTGCGGCGTCAAATCCGGCGCGGGGCGACGCTTGCGCCTTGGCTTTGCCCGCCAAAAAGCCTAAATACTGCAGGATGAACAAAGGTTACGCATAATATGAAAACAAAAATCAACATCGGTACACGCGGCAGCCCGCTGGCGCTGGCACAGGCGGAATTGCTGGCAAGCGCGCTGAAACGCGCGCATCCGCATCTGGCCGCGGCGGGCGCGATTGAATTTGTGATTATCACCACCAGCGGCGACCGCATTCAGGACCGCCCGTTGTCCGAAGTCGGCGGCAAGGGTCTGTTCACCAAAGAAATCGAAGACGCGCTTCTGGACGGCACCATCGATGCCGCCGTGCATTCGATGAAAGATATGCCCACCGAGCTTCCGGCCGGTCTGGTCATCCCCTGCCTTTTGCCGCGCGAAGATGTGCGCGATGCGTTTTTCAGCCGTGATGGCAAAACGCTCGACGACCTGCCCATCGGTGCGGTTGTCGGCACGTCGAGCCTGCGCCGTCAGGCGATTATTCTGGCGCGCCGCCCCGATTTGAAAGTCGTCATGTTCCGCGGCAACGTCGGCACACGCCTGCAAAAACTGCAAGATGGCGCGGTGGATGCGACGCTTTTGGCGGTGGCGGGGCTGAACCGCCTTGGCAAGCCCGATATTATCCAGCATATCCTCGAGCCGGATGTGATGTTGCCTGCCGTGGCGCAAGGCGCCGTCGGCATCGAAATCCGCGAAGACGACAAAGACATGCACGCGCTGCTCGCCCCCGTACACTGCCCCGTAACGGCGCTGCGCGTCACGGCGGAGCGGGCGTTTCTGGCCGCCATGGACGGTTCGTGCAAAACGCCGCTGGGCGCGCTGATGTCCGTGCCCGACCCCGAGGGGCGCGCCCGTTTTGACGCCCTGTCCGCAAACCCCGACGGCACAAACCTGCACAGGGTCAGCTACGTCATGAACGTACAACATGCAGGCGATGCCGAACGTCTGGGGCGGCAAGCCGCGGCCGATATAAAAACGCAGCAGGCGGCGGCAGGCACCAAGGCACGTCTGAACGGTGCATAGATACCCGCCGCAAGGCAAAAAACCGCAGTTCCGTCTTAACGGGATGTTCACCTGCGGTATATATTATTAAGGAGTTGTGCCCGCCGCACCCGCGGCAAGCATTGAACCCAGTATTTCAAGCGGCGGGCGATGGCCGTCCGCGTTTAAACGAAGGTGGAAAGCCCATGCGCGCCATTCTTGTCACAAGGCCGGAGCCGGCCGGCAGCGAGCTTGCGGAGAAATTGCGCCGCGACGGGTTTGAAACCTATCTCGCCCCCTTGAGCCGTTATGTGCCTGTACCTGCCGCGCTCGACGTGATGGGTGCATGTCAGGCGCTGGTTTTCACAAGCGCGCAAGGCGTCGCCCAGTTTCCCGCCGCGCCGGAGGGGCGCGACAAAACCGTTTTCGCCGTCGGCACGGCCACGGCCGAAGCCGCGACGCAGGCCGGATTTGCCCATGTCGTCGCGGGCGCGGGCGATGTGCGCGACCTTGCCCAGACATTGATTGCGCGCAAGGATGAACTGGGTCTGCAATCGATTTTGCATGTATCAGGCGAAGATACCGCCGAAGACCTGTCGCAGCTTTTGGCTGACAGCGGCATCGAAGTGCACCGCCGCGTGGTGTACCGCACCGAATTCATCGACCAGTTGCCGCCTGAAATAGAACGCGCGCTGACCGAAGACAAAATCGACACGGTGCTTCTCTTCTCCGCCCGCGCGGCGCAGCACTGGCTGCGGCTTTTGTCGCGCGAAGACCTGCGCACGGCCAGCGCGAAGCTAGAAGCCGTCTGCCTGAGCGAGCGGGTGGCAAGCGAGCTGCGCGGCACGCCGTGGCGCGCCGTCAAAGTCGCCCGCACCCCGCAGGTGGAGGCGATATTCGATATTCTGCAGGGCGCAGACACCGCGCCGCCCCTGCCCATGGCCTTGCCGGCCGACCCGATTATTGACGCGTTCGGCGGCCTGCGCCCGCTCGCCAACCGCCTTGGCATCACGGCATCGACGGTGCAGGGCTGGAAAAAACGCGGGATTATTCCAGACACACGGGTAGAGGCGATTTACACCGCCGCCGAAGAAGACAATATCGACATCAACGCCATACTTGCAAAAGGACAATACAAAATGACCATGGACGATGTGGACGGCCGCGGCGCACATACAAGCGCCAGCGACCGCCGCCGCAGCACAGACCGCCGCCAGCAGCGCCCCGCTTACGACGCGCACGGCAATGTCCGCTCCGCAACCTATAGCGGCCCTGACCGCCGCAGCGGCATCGACCGCCGCGAACACGCCGCGCGCCAGCAGCAACGCATCCGTGCGGAGAAAATGCGTTTTGTCAGCCGCACCCTTATCATGTCGGCGTTTTTCATCGGCGCGCTGGCGCTGGGCGGCACTTTCGTCATGGCGCCGGAATTCTTTTCCTTCGCCGAGCGCCGCGACCGCGAAAAAGAATACGAACACCGCCTTGAAGAATACGATCGCCAGATAAAAGAGCTGCAGCAGCGCCAGAACGAACTGCGCCGCCAGCAAGGCCTTGCACCGCTGCCGCAGGAAGAGACCAAAAAGGCCATGGCGCCCGGTATCGGCCAGCGCATGAACCAGGGCCTGCAAGCCGCGCAGGGCGCGGTCGATACGGTGAAAACCGCCGTGCATGACCGCGTGGAGGGCGTGCAGAAAAGCCCGACCTATCAGGGTTTTCAAAGCCTGATGCGCATGCTGGCAACGCTGAACGGCATCACCCGCACCAAAGAAGGCGCGGCGGAGGCTGACGGCATGATGGGGCGCCTGCGCAGCATCATGTCGGGCGCGCCGCAAGACCCCGCGGGCCTGAGCAAAGCCATCGAGGGCGCGACCAAAACCGACCCCATGCTGGCGCAGGTCATGAACGGCGTCGAAGCCAAAGACCTTGGCGCGGCCGCCATGTTGCTGACCATGAACGAGCTGCGCGGCAACATCGGCGGCGGGCAATCGTTTGAAAGCGATTTGCAAATCATCCAGAAATACGCCAAGGACGACCCCGAAATGCAGGTCGCGCTAAAACGCGTCGCGCCCTACGCGCGCAGCGGCGTTCTGAGCCGCCAGACCCTGCAAAAGGAATTTCGCAACATCGCCGCCGACATCGTGATGGCGAAGCTGCAAGGCGAAGATGCCTCCGTGCGCGAGCGTGTGCTGCTGCGCCTGTCGAAATACGCCAAGATGCGCAAGGTTGACGACATCGAGGGCAATACCGTGGATGCGTCGGTTGCGCGCGCCGAATTGCTGCTTGACCAGGGCGATATCAAAGCCGCCATCAAGGAGTTGCAATCGCTGGAAGGCGCCCCCGCGGATACCGCCGCCCCGTGGCTGGCACAGGCCGAAGGACACGTCGCCGCGGATGAATCGTCGCAGGTTCTTTTACAAACCGTGCTGGGCATGCTGGGTAACGGCACAGGCCCCTTTACGGGTTTCGGCGCGATGGGCGGCGGGGCAAGCCTTGATTTGGGCGGCGTCGATATCAACAGCGCCGTCGGCGACTTGCTGAACCAGTTGCCCGCGGGCAACGAAGGATTTGGCGGCATTCTGGACGGCAGCGGCGGCAACAATACAACCGTGCCCTATCTTTCGCCGTCTTTGCAGCAAAACAGCACGCCCCTTGTCGATATACCGATGCCATAAGACTTTGCCGCGCAAAACACGGCAGCGGGTTTCACCCCGCGCATTTTTTGTTTAATATGTTTTTATGACCGCTGGTTTCATTAAGCCCTTTAAAGCCTGCGCCGCCGCGCGCCGCTTTTTCCACGCGAAAGGATAGCCCATGACCCGGAGTAACAACGCATGATACGCGCCCTGTGGTTTCTGGTGCGCCTTGGCTTGCTTGTTGCCGCCGTCGGCTGGCTGGCGGCACGGCCGGGCTGGATGACGATTGACTGGCTTGGCTACCGCATTGAACTGGCCGTGGGCTTTGCCTCCGCCGTTTTGTTTGTTTTTGTGCTGGGCGTTATTTTTATCGACCGCATCTGGCGCGGCTTTGCCGTTCTGCCCGCAACGCTGCGCCGTTACCGCTATACGGTGCGCCGCGAAAAAGGCTACCGCGCACTCACCTCCGGCCTTGTCGCCATCGCCGCAGGCGACGGGGCGGGGGCGGAGAAATATGCCCGCAAGGCAGAGGCGCTGATACCCAAAACGCCGCTGACCAAACTTTTGACCGCGCAAACGGCGCTGCTTGCCGGCAACGTGCCGAAGGCGCGGCGCGAATTCACCGACCTTCTTGAAGATGGCGAGGCCGCATTTTTCGGCCTGCGCGGGCTTTTGACCCAGACATTGAAAGAAGGCAGCTATGGCGAAGCGCAGGTATTGATACGCAAAGCCGAAAAGCTTCAACCCAAACGCAGCTGGGTCGTGCGCACGCGCTTTGACATCGAGGCGCGCAACAAAAGCTGGCCGGAGGCGCTGGAGGTTCTTAAAAAAGCCGAGAAGATGCGCCTGTTCGATACGGTGACCGCCCGCCGCCACCGTCAGGCCATTATGACGGCACAGGCGATGGAAAATGAAAAGCAGGGCTTTTTGACCATCGCTGTCAAACAGGCCGCGCGCGCCGCAGCGCTGGATGCCGGATTTGCGCCCGCCGCGCTTTTGCTGTCTGATATTTATAGCCGCCTTGGCAAGGCACGCGCCGCGCATAAAACGCTGGAGCGCGCGTGGAAAGCGCAGCCCCATCCCGCCATCGCCGCGCTTTGGATGCGCCAGATGCCGCAGGGCAAAAAGGAACCGTCCGTTTACGATACCGGCCGCGATGCGTACCAATGGGCGCGCCGCCTGTCTGATTTGAACGCGCAGCATACGGCAAGCCAGCGGCTGGCCGGTCACTACGCGCTTGAAGCCAGCCTTTGGAAAGAAGCGCGCGACCGGCTTTTGGCGGCCAATGATTTCCGCGCCCTTGCACGGCTGGAGCGCGCCGAAACCGGCAACGAAGCCAAGGCGCGCGAATGGCTGGAGCATGCCGAAGATTACCCGCCGGAGCCCAAATGGGTTTGCGGCGATTGCGGCTTTATCGCGGCTGCGTGGGGCGCGCTCTGCCCGCATTGCGCGGGGTTCGACACGCTGGCATGGGTGACGCCGCGGCTTGAAACGCATATCCCGCAAATAACATCCGCCGCGCCGCTGGGGGATGACATCATTACCGCCCCCGCCATCGGTCTTGGCGCACAAAAATCGGCCTGATAGCGCAAATGTCGCAAACAAAGCAGGAAATCATCGGCTGGGCGCTGCTTGTAGCCGCGCTCTGCATCTGCCTTGGCGTCGGCGGGGTTTTCACAGCGCGCTATTTACCCGCCGCACTGGGGGTTCAAATGGACGCCCCCGTCGGGGGCGTGGGCGGCCTGCTGGGTTTTCTTTTTTGCGCGCTGGTTGTTATCGTTTTTCTGGTTTATCTCGCCGTTATTATCTGGATGCTGGCAGGGCGTGCGTTTCTGCCGCGCGCGGTCATGTACCGCATCATGACGGCTGGCCCGACGACGCGTTTCGACCGCTGGCTTTTTGACAGGCTTTATCCGCAAGCACCGCACCAACGATGACAAAAGCCCGTATCTACCTCATGCACGGATTGCCCGCATCGGGCAAAACCACCTTTGCGCGCGTGCTGGCGGCGGATAAAAAAGCCCTGCGCCTGAACGGCGACGAATATGTGGCCGCGCATTTTAGCGCCGCCGCGCAGGAAAGCGATTGGGACGGCTGTTTCGGCGCGGCGATTGCCGCGCTGTGGCTGCAAACGGCGGCAGCCGCCGCGGATGGGCGGGATGTCATTCTCGATTTCGGGTTCTGGACGCGCGAAAACCGCGCCGATGCCCGCGCGCGCATTGCTGCCATGGGGGCGGAGGGCGTGCATTATTTCATGGATACGCCGGACGATATCATTCTGGCGCGGCTGCAAAAGCGCGCGGGCGAGATTGCCCGCCGCAACGTGGAGAATTTTGAACACCTGAAAAAGATATTCGAGCGGCCGGACGCAGCCGAAGGGGCGATATATATCCGCCCCGATACAAAATCGCTTGATGAATAGCGTTTAAATCAGTTTTTGCCCTTGGGCAGCGTGATGCGGGTAAAGCCGCGCTCTGTCGTGACTTTGTAGAATTCGTCGTACTGCGCGCCGGATGACGGCTGGCATACATCGAACATCTGCTGCTGGATTTCGGCAAGGCGCTCTGCCGCGGCGGCGCTTTGCATGGTGGCTTGTTTCATGGTGATAGCTCCCTTTTCCCGCGCGCACTTTATATCGCGC
>DDBY01000115.1 GCA_002334985.1 Micavibrio sp. UBA2020 | reverse complement strand
CCGGATGTTTTTATTTTTATGCGCGCGGCATTGAGAACATCATTGCTCCCTGACGTTCTGCGGCGCTTATTCTTCTTCGAAACCCAGGTCAGCGGGCTCGACATATCCGTCATGTGCGGGTTGTTCGGCGGCGGCTTTGGCTTCTTTCTCGCGGCCTTTGCGCACATGCTCCCATACCAGCGCGAGGGCTTCGTCGATGCCCTGATGCGTAGCGGCGGACATGGTATAGACTTTTTTGCGCGTCGCCTTGGCAAGTATTTGTCGCTGGTCTTCGGCCAGTTCGGGGCCGAGGGCATCGCATTTGTTCAAAACAATGACTTCGGGTTTTTTGGCGAGGCCTTGGCCATAGGCTTTCAGCTCGCCGCGGATGGTTTTATAGGCGCCGACGATGTCGTCCTGTGTCGCGTCGATGACGTGCAGCAGCACCTGCGTGCGCTCCACATGCCCCAGAAAACGCGTGCCAAGGCCGTGGCCTTCATGTGCGCCTTCGATAAGTCCGGGAATGTCCGCCAGCACGAATTCATGGTCATGGCTGCGCACGACGCCAAGGTTCGGGGCGAGAGTGGTGAAGGGGTAATCTGCAATTTTCGGCCGCGCGCGCGAGGTGACCGACAGGAACGTCGATTTGCCCGCATTGGGCAGGCCGATGATGCCGGCATCGGCAATCAGCTTCAGGCGCAGCCAGATGGCGCGCTCTTCGCCCGGCCAGCCCGGCGAGAATTTGCGCGGGGCGCGGTTGGTGGCTGTTTTGTAATGAGCATTGCCAAAACCGCCATCGCCGCCGCGCAGGAACAGGATTTTTTCACCCGGAGTGACAAGGTCAAGCAGCACGGTTTCTTTGTCTTCGTCCAGAATAACAGTGCCCACGGGGACGCGGATGACAAGGTCTTTGCCGTCGCTGCCGCTCATATTGCTGCCCTTGCCGTTTTCGCCATGCTGGGCGCGGAAATGCTGGGTATAGCGGAAATCGATGAGGGTATTCAGGTTTGCCACGACTTCGAACCAGATATGGCCGCCGCGTCCGCCGTTGCCGCCGTCGGGGCCGCCCATATCAATATACTTTTCACGGCGGAAGGCCACGCAACCGGGGCCGCCTTTGCCGCTTTCAAGGTATATCTTTGCTTCGTCGAGGAATTTCATGATTCAAATGCTAACTGTAGCTTGTCAAAAACCGGCATTTCTGCGCTTCCGGTGCTCGCGTACGCTCAGGTACGCTGCGCGCCGGTTCTCGAAAAACCGGTTTTTGTCTGACGCCGCAGCGCATTTGGTGTTTTATCCTAACAAAAAACCGGGGAAGGTTTTTCCCCGGCTTTTATGAATGCGCTGTGACGCCGGAATTAGGCAGCGTCTTCCGTATCGATAGGAACAATCGAAACGTAACGGCGACCTTTCAGGCCGCTGTGGAATTTTACCAGGCCGTCGCGTTTTGCGAACAGGGTGTGGTCGCGGCCCATGCCGACGAACTTACCCGGATGGAATTCGGTGCCGCGCTGACGGACGAGGATGCCGCCCGCGAGAACGAGTTGGTCACCATAGCGTTTCACGCCAAGGCGCTGGGACGCTGAGTCGCGACCGTTTCTGGAACTACCACCGGCTTTCTTCTGAGCCATGACGTATTACTCCTTAAAGTCTATCTCGTACCGAGATGTTGTTAACCTTTGATGTCCGTGATTTTCAGCACAGTGATGGGCTGACGGTGGCCGTTTTTACGGCGATAGTTCTGGCGGCGTTTCTTTTTGAAAACGATAATTTTGTCGCCTTTTTTCTGGTTCAGGACGTCGGCTTTTACGCTCGCGCCTGCAACAGTGGGGGCGCCAATTTTCGCCTTGCCTTCGCTGCCAACCAGCAGGACTTCGTCCAGCGTGACGGATGCGCCGACTTCAACGTCGAGCAACTCGACTTCGATAATATCGTCTTTCTGGACGCGGTATTGTTTACCACCGGTTTTGATGACTGCGTACATAGCTATAACCGTTTCATTTCAAGTGTTTGTTGTAAATTCGTGCGGAGGGCAAAGCACGCATACGCGCACGGATTCCCATCCGAGATGTCGCAATATACCCGTAAAACCTACTATGTCAAGCAATTTGCAAGCGCATTTTTCAAGAATCTTGAGGGGCGGGCGCCCCAAATCTTGAAAGCCGTGACGGCCGCTACAGGCAAGAGCTTTTTAACCCGTTTCCACGATACTGTGAAGCGGCTATACTGCCGCAAGGGGAGTTTCATACGGGATGGGCAAAATCCTGAATAGTCTGGTGATATCGGCGACGTCTGCCACACAGGCGGCGCTCGAAGATATTATGCAAAATAATATCGAGGGCTATACGCCGCGCTTCACCACGGTCGGTTTTGAAAACCTTGTGACGCCGCAGCCCGAGCCCGACCTTGTCTTCATTAATAATGTGCCGCCGCAGCCCATCGAAACGCTGGAATACATCACCGGCCTGTTTGCGGGACATACGCAGGTTTTGCTCGACGATGACCATGACGAAGACAACCGCCGCGCCTTTATGAAGGCAGGGGTGGACGAGGTGATGAGCATTGCCGAGCTGCAATCGCCTGTCGGCCGCCATTTGCTTGAAAAACTTCTCGCGCTCAAAGACCTTGCCGATGCCGAAGCGCTTATCGAGCAGAGCGAAGAGCGTTTCCGCGGAATCATCGAACACGCGCACGATATGATTATTCTGCTCGATGCCGACGGCACGGTGCTTTACACCAGTCCGGCCTTCGGGCGGCAGATGGGATATGACGCGTGGGAAGTCCTCGGCCAGACTATTTTCGATTTCGTGCATGACAGCGACCGCTACATCATGCGCCAGAATTTCAACCGCCTGCTGGCCGAGCCGAACGCCGCCGGCATGTCGCTGGAATTCCAGATGCGGAACAAGACGGGTATCTGGCGCAATCTGGAGGCCATCGGCTCCAACCTCTTGTCCAACGTGACGGTGCAGGCGGTGGTGTTCAACTTCCGCGACGTGACGGAGCAGAAACAGGCGGAAGGCGAACTTGAAAAATACCGCCGCCATCTGGAAGAGCTGATTGAAAAACGCACCCGCGAAGCCGAAGCCGCCAACCAGCGTGCCGATACCGTTCTGGCCGCCAGCCCGGATACGCTGATTGCCATCGACAGCAAGGGCTGCATCAGTTTCATGAGCCAGCACTATTTCCTGCGCTATCCCAAATCGGCGCCGCGGCTGCATGGCCTGCATAT
>DDBY01000164.1 GCA_002334985.1 Micavibrio sp. UBA2020 | reverse complement strand
CAACCAGCTCGAAAACCAGATTCAAACTTTGAGCCGCACGGTTTACCGCGGCAAAACGCCGAGCCCGTCCGAAGCGGCGGCTTTCTCCGGCGGCGGTGCGGATTCTTCGGCGGTGGCGAACCTCGAGGTGCGTCTGAGCCAGCTGGAAAGCCAGCAGCGCACCCTGACAGGCCAGCTGGAGCGTATGAACCACGACGTTCAGCAGATGAAAACGCGCCTTGACCGCGCATTGGCCGATAACGACATGCGTTTCCAGCAGCTGGAGCGCGGCGGCGTTAAAACCGGCGCGGCAGCTGCGACGGATAATACTCTCTATGCGCAGGACGTGACCGCGCAGGTCACGGGCGCGCGTACCAGCGGCAACAGCCCCGCGGGCACGCTCGGCACTGTTTCCAACGCTTCGACCACGTCGCGCGCCAGCGACCCGGCCAGCATCCTCTACGACACCGCCTTCAGCGACATCCGCGAGGCGAAGTACGAAGCCGCCGAAGACAAGTTCAAGCGTTTCATGGCGATGTACCCGTCGCACGCGCTGGCGGCCAATGCGCAATACTGGCTGGCGGAAACCTATTATGTGCGCGGCAATTACGCGCAGGCCGCGCGCTCTTTCGCGCAAGGGTATCAGGATTATCCCAAAGGCGCCAAAGCGCCGGACAGTCTTTTGAAACTCGCGCTGTCGCTGTCGCAAATCGGCAAAAAAGAAGACGCTTGCCTGTCGTTTGCGCAGCTGAAAAAAGAATACGGCAGCGAACAAACCCCCGTTGTCCGCCGCGCCGAACAGGAAGCCAAGCGCATTGGCTGCAAATAAGCCGCGCGGTTTTTCATGACATCCCTTTCTCATATCGACACCGCCGCGTTTGACGCGGCGCTTTCGGCCTGCGGCCTTGCCGCCGCGCCGCGCATCGCGCTCGCGGTTTCGGGCGGCGGCGACAGTATGGCGCTGGCGGTTCTCTGCGCGGCTTTGCTTTTGCCGCGCGGCACGGTGCTCAGGGCCTATACGGTTGACCACGGCCTGCGCAAAGAGGCGCGGGCGGAGGCGGCGGCAGCAGGGGCGCAACTCGCCGCCCTCGGCATCGCGCATGAAATCCTGACGTGGGAAGGCGACAAGCCGCAAACCCATGTGCAGGAGCGCGCACGCGCCGCGCGCTACGCCCTCTTGCAGGACGCCTGCCGCCGCGACGGGTTTGATATTCTTTTGACCGCGCATCAGGCCGAAGACCAGATGGAAACTTTCTGGATGCGCCTTGCGCATGGCAGCGGCATCGACGGTCTTTGCGGCATCGCGCCGGTGCGTGTGCTTGATGGCGGTTTGCGTCTCGCGCGGCCGTTGCTGGGCTTTGGCCGTACGGCACTGCGTGATGTATGCACCGCCGCGGGCGTGACATGGGCGGAGGACCCCTCCAACGAAAATGAAAAATATTTGCGTGTGCGCCTGCGTGCTTTTGAAGACATGCTAGCCGCCGAAGGCCTCTCGCCGCAGCGGCTTTCGCAGGTTTTGCAAAAACTGGACGATGCGCGCGCCGCGCTTGAATGCGGGGCGGATGAAAAATTTGCGCAGGCCGTGACGCTTTATCCGGAAGGTTACGCCGCGCTGGATGTTTCCGCACTCGCGTCTTTGCCCGCAGATATTGCGCGGCGCGTGCTGTCACGGCTTTTGACCATGCTGGCGCCTGCGGATTATCCGCCGCCGTTTGAAATGCTATCTACGCTGCTGCGCGATATGACGCAGGCGGGGTTTACGGGGCGCACCGCTTTCGGCTGCGAACTTGCGCCGCATAGTACGGGTGTTGTTCTGGCCTTGCGTGAATATGCCGCGCTGCCGCCGCCGCTGCGGCTGGAGGGGGCGGATACGCTTTATTGGGACGGGCGCTTTGTTTTCTCCGGCCTTGCCGCATACGCGGGCATGACGCTTGCGCCGCTGGGGGCTGACGGCACGGCGCAGCTGCGGCGGCTTTTGGCGGCGGATACGCGCGCGCGGTTTGATGCGCTGCCCGGTAAAATCCGCGCCAGCCTGCCCGCGCTTTGGCAAAACGGCGGTGATGGCTTACCCGCGCTGGCGGCAGTGCCGCATCTGGATTGGGCGGCGGTGGGGATGGACGCCGTGCGGGTTTCCTGCACGTTTGTACGCGGGGTGGTTTTCCCATGATTTTTGGATGGGATTTTACGCGTATTCGAAAAACAACAGCTAAGCAGTGGCTGACATACGGTGCTATATGGGCGGGGGTTTTGGCCTGTGTTATTCTGGTTTACTGGGCTTTCAGCTTCGACAAATACGGATTCAGGGGCAAGGGAAGGGCGCCAGCAAAAGAAGTGCCTTCCTTTTTCGGCGGGCTGTAGCTCTGCGGTTTTGCTAAATCTTCCCAAGATTGCCATAAGATGAAATGTGCTGCGGCAGCTTTCTGCGTTGGAAGGCTTGAGAAAATACCTTTTTCTTTCAGTCTTTTAATATAGGGTATGCGCCAAGGCAGCTGTTTTTACGCGTCATGATTGTTTCAAAGACGCCTAAGGCTATATAATTGAAAGAGTAGCTATTTATTACCCCAAACGACGGTACAGAGGCAGGCATGAGAGAGCAAAACGACAACGATAATCAGGGTGGCAACCAGAACCCAATGGGCCGCAACATGCTTGTCTGGCTGGTGATTGTGCTAATGCTGGTCGCCGTATTCAACATGTTCGGCCGTGACCAGCAGGGCATGGCGGGGCTGAAGCCCATGGCCTATAGCGATTTCATCACGCAAATCGATAACAAACAGATTCAAAGCGTCACCATCGTCGGGGACATGATGCAGGTGCGCAAGACAGCGGGCGAGCAATTCGCCGTGGTCATCCCGCAAAATACCGACGTCGTCAGCCGTATCGAAGGCAAAGGCGTTGTCATCGAAGCCAAGCCCGATACCAGCAACCGCCCGACGCTGATGGATTATCTGCTGACGTGGTTCCCGATGCTGCTGCTCATCGGTGTGTGGATTTTCTTCATGCGCCAGATGCAGGGCAGCGGCAACAAAGCCATGGGCTTTGGCAAGTCCAAAGCCAAACTGCTGAACGAGAAAAACGGCCGTGTCACCTTCGCCGATGTGGCGGGCGTTGAAGAAGCCAAGGACGAGCTGGAAGAAGTCGTCGAATTCCTGAAAGACCCGCAAAAATTCCAGCGTCTCGGCGGTAAAATTCCGAAGGGCGTGCTGCTGGTCGGCCCGCCGGGTACGGGTAAAACTCTGATTGCGCGCGCGGTTGCGGGCGAAGCGGGCGTACCGTTCTTTACCATCTCCGGTTCCGACTTCGTCGAGATGTTCGTGGGCGTCGGCGCCAGCCGCGTGCGCGACATGTTCGAACAGGGCAAAAAATCCGCGCCTTGCATTATTTTCATCGATGAAATCGACGCTGTCGGCCGTCACCGCGGCGCCGGTCATGGCGGCGGCAACGACGAGCGTGAGCAAACGCTCAACCAGCTGCTGGTCGAAATGGACGGTTTCGAGGCGAACGAGGGTGTCATCCTTATCGCCGCCACCAACCGCCCCGATGTGCTCGACCCTGCGCTGCTCCGTCCCGGCCGTTTCGACCGTCAGGTCGTGGTGCCGAACCCCGATGTCAACGGACGCGAAAAAATTCTCAAGGTTCACATGCGCAAAGTGCCCCTCGGCCCCGATGTTGATGCACGCGTGATTGCGCGCGGCACGCCGGGCTTTTCGGGGGCTGACCTGTCGAACCTCGTGAACGAGGCTGCCTTGATGGCGGCGCGCCGCGGCAAACGCGTCGTCGGCATGTCCGAATTCGAAGATGCGAAAGACAAGGTCATGATGGGGGCGGAACGCCGCTCCATGGCCATGTCGGAGCAGGAAAAGAAACTGACCGCCTATCACGAAGCCGGCCACGCCATCGTCGCGCTGCATGAACCGGCGTCCGACCCCATCCACAAGGCCACGATTATTCCGCGCGGCCGTGCGCTGGGTATGGTCATGCGCCTGCCCGAAGGCGACCGCCTGTCGGTATCCAAAGAAAAGCTGCATGCCGACCTTGCCGTTGCCATGGGCGGCCGTATTGCCGAAGAGCTGATTTTCGGTGCGGAAAAAGTCACCACCGGCGCATCAAGCGACATCAAGATGGCGACCGATATGGCGCGCCGCATGGTGACCGAATGGGGGATGAGTCACGAGCTTGGCCCCATCCACTACGGCAATGGCCGCGACGAGCTGTTCCTCGGCTACAGCGCGGGCAGCCCGCAGAATATCGCAGGCAGCACGGCGGCAAAGGTAGATGCGGAAGTGAAACGCATCGTCGAAGATGCCTATGTCAGTGCAAAGAAAACGCTGGTCGATAACCTGCATGAACTGCATGCCCTCGCCAAGGCGCTTTTGGAATATGAATCGCTGAACGGCGAAGAAATCCCGCGCGTCATCAAGGGCGAGCCGCTGGTGCGCACTACGGCCGAGCAGGAAGCGGAAGAGCGCCGCAAGCGTGCCAAATCCGGCTCCGTCCCCACATCGGGCGGCATCGACCTTGGCACGCCCGACCCCGCACCGCAGGTCTGACGTGCAAAATAACTCTAAAAAAGCCGCCCCCGACGGGGCGGTTTTTTTATACGCGCGGGGTTTAAAAACCTGCATTCCAGTTTGATTTCAAGGGTGTTTATGCGGCGTCCGGCGCGGATTGACTCGCCTGCGCAGCGGTTATATTCTGTGCGCGTTTACAGAAATAATAACCATCCGTGCGGCGGGCGCCATGTGGCCGCAGCATCGGGTATGACAGGAATGCGCATAACAGGAATGCGGCAAGGCGTATGATTTTTTTTCAGGCACACCGGATAGCGGAGGCCGTGCGCAACGGCAAAACCGATGATTTGAAAAAACTGCTGGCCAAAGGCGCAGATGCAAACGCCTGCGAAGAATACGGCCGCGCGCCGCTGGAGCTTGCCACGCTGAAAGGGAACATCGAGGCCGCCGTGATGCTTGTCGATGCCGGTGCGCGCCCCGAAATGATGTACGAAGACGGCACACTTTTGCATGTCGCCGCCGCGCGCGGGCATATTGGTTTGGCCAAGCTGTTTTTGGAAAAGTTTCCGGACATGAAATCCGCGCTGGACGATGCGGGAAACTCGCCCCTGCATCTGGCGGCCGAAGCGGGGCATGCGGAAATGGTCACGTTTTTGATTGATGCGGGTTTCGACCCTGCGCTCAAAAACAAGCAAAACCGCAATGCGCTTTATATGGCGCAGAAAAAATCGCATCCGGATGTGATTGAAATTCTCGAAGCCTATCACGCGGAAAACCCGCTGCCGCGCCCCGCGATGCCGAAGGCCGTGATGACAGCGTTGCCCCCGCCCGCCGCGCCGGATACGGCGTCGACGGATGCGGGCTGGCATGTGCTGGACGGGGCACGCATCGCGCATGTGCATACCGATGGCGCTATCGGCTACAAAGTAACAGAGGTTTTCAATTTCGCCGCGCGGGAGCGCACGCGGATATACCAAAACCTGACAACCCGCGCCGAAGCAGTGGAAAGCCGCGATTTTGACGATATTGCCGAAAAAGCCCCGCTTGAAGACGCGCTGGGGCGTTTGCGCGCGGCGGGCGGCACGGTCGATGCGGATGCCGTGCATACCCGCGGTATTGGCAAGCCCGCGCGCCGCGGCGGCTATAACGCCTGAAAAGCCGTAAATAAAGGCCAAAACGTAACAAAACGTCATACAAAGTGAACGCATTATGTGTATTTTAAGTCGCCGTGCCAGTGGACGGCAGCGGGCGGGGGCGTTAATTTACAAGCTGGATTTTTCGGCTCGATTTTTTCAGTTTGATTTTTTCGGGCTGATTTTCAGATGCAAAAGGATACGACAAAAAAATGACCCGCAAACTTTTCGGCACGGACGGCATTCGCGGCAAAGCCAATACAGGCGCTATCACGGCGGAAACGGCGCTGAAAGTCGCCATGGCCGCGGCGCAGGTGCTGGCGCGCGGCAGCCACCGCCGCAAGGTTGTGATTGGCAAGGACACGCGCCTGTCGGGTTATATGCTGGAGCC
>DDBY01000112.1 GCA_002334985.1 Micavibrio sp. UBA2020 | reverse complement strand
ATGCGCGACAATATCGCCCCGCCGGAAGAACATGCCCGCGTTTTCTTCGAGGTGCAGATTGAACCCACATTCAATCACACGCTCAAGCTTTGGCAGGCGCTCGTCGCCTCGCTCGACCACGGGATTGAAAACGGAACAGTCAAAGCCGCCGACATCAAACGCACGCGCGACAACTGCGACGGTTATCTGAAGCCACTTGAAAAAGCCATGGCCGACGCCAATATGCCCAAAGAGGCCGTTGACAGCCTGCGCGACATCAGCAATCGTATCTATGCTCACCTCACGCCCGCGGACGATAATAAATCGACCGCGCCCAAAGCGCAGAACAAGCAGGAAAAACGCAACGATGCCCGCGCCTGATACCGCAAAAACCGACGCAGCCCTTTCGGCCATTCAAAACGCCGATGCAAAGTCCTATATGCGCCCGGGCGCAAACGACCTTGTTTTCAGGGTATGCAACAGCCTTTTGGACGAACACGGATACCCGCAGCTGCCGGAAGATTTTGAAGCGCTCTTGCGCCATGCCTGCGGCATCATGGGGCCCTATTTCACAATCCTGAGCACCGGTGGCATGGAAATGGCGGGCGGCGCGCTGCAGCCGGGTATTCTGGAAGTATCGGAATCATTCAACCAATGGGCGGATGACGACGCACCCAAAACGCTGGTTCTGGGCAAAATGTCGGGCGGCGTGGTTATCACACACCAAAGCGGGCAATATCACATCGTCGATGAAACATCGCGCGACGTATTCCGCAGCTATGACAGCATTGCGGATTTTATCATAGACACCATCGCGCGCCTTGATAAAGCACGGCGCCAAAACGCCTGAGGAATTGCGCCCCTATTATTTTTCTTTGCGGCGGGCGAGGATTTCCATCGTCGGCTTGATGTTGAAGAAAATCTTCTGAACTTCAAAGCCGTGTTTTTCAAACAAAATACGAATGTTTTTTCGGCTGAAATACTGCGTGTATTCCGGCGGGTTCGGCCACGTCTCCGGCTTTTCGCCGTGCAGCCAGTGGCGGCGGTCAGGCGTTTTGAGGAAGAAATATCCGCCCGGTTTCACCAATGACGCCCATCCCGCGACGAAGGCGTTAAAATCGCCGACGTGTTCGATAACCTGCGACGAATGGCCGAAATCAAACGTCATGCCACGTTTGATGAAATCGTCAATCGCTTCGCAGTAATAGGTCGCGCGCGGGTCGTGGTTTTTGCGCGCAAATTCCATCGCCTCGGGGTCGAGGTCGATACCAAAAGCGCGGTTCGCGCCCATTTTTTGCATGGCATCGACCATGTAGCCGCCACCGCAGCCAATATCAATCGCATCTTTGCCCACGAAATATTTTTTGAAGCGACCTGCGCGAACCTTCGCGCGTTTGCGGCGGTGTTCGACTTTGTTATACGGATAGCGCAGACCGTCCTGCGGCGCACCCTGCTGGTTGTACAGCGGCGCGAGGTCTTCCGGCGTCGGGACGGGATGAATGAAGCAAAGCTCGCACGACGGGCATTTCAAAAACGTGTAGTTGTTTTTTTCAGTGAAAAAACGGGTTTCCACATGTCCGCAAATCGGGCATGGGCGCGTTTTGGGGCTTGCGTCGGTCTGGGCTGCGGCCATGGTCATCGGGTCTCTCCTTTTTGGAAAGACCTTTGTAATCAGCCGCCCCGCGGGTGTCAAGCCGCAGGCCGCCCCCGAATGCGCCTTAGGCCAGACGGCAGCCGCGCCAAAAAGATTGATATATAAGGGCTTTTTCCGGCGCGTCGGCAATGCGCTGCGCGACGTAGGCCGCCAGTTGGGCATCGGCGGCGGCGGCATCGCCGCCGGATGCTGCGCGCAATACCGCCATCACGGCCGCCCCCACCCTGCCCCCTTGCGCCGGATATTTCATAGGCAGGCGCAAAAGGTCGCGCGCAATCGCGCCCGTGAAGCTGCGGTCCCAATCCAGCAGGTAAAAAGCATCCTTGCCGATGCAAAGATTGGACGGAAGCAAATCGCCATGGCACAGACTGACCGGAACAGCCGGATTATGCGCAAACGCCGCATCAAGCGCAGCGACAAAATCCGGCGCCATGTTTTTAATACCCGAAAGCCGCGCGGGCAGCGCCGCATCGAAATGAGCAGAGAGCGGTTCAAAGGTAATGCCCGCCTTGTTATATGTGGCCACCATCTGCGGCAGCCCGCGCGCGATATAATCATCCGCATCGCGGCGAAAATCGAAACGGCGGCCGATGATGATGTCTTCAATCAGGTAAATATAATTTCCGCGCTCGAACGTTTCGCGCATGGCCGGAATAGTGACCGTGCCGAGTGCGGCGAGGCGGCCGCGCAGCTTCAGCTCCTCGCGCATGCGGCTGCCGGTGACGCCGTCGGCCTGCACGATTTTGACGCAGTATCCGCCCCCTGCTTTATCGGGATAAAAAGCGCGCAGGCGCGTCATATCATGTTTGAGCTGAACCGCTGCGGCACGGCTGGCGATTTTCTGGCCACGGCAGGAAAGACGGCTCAGCACATTACGCAGGAAATCGGCATGGCTGTATCCGGGCACGCAACCCTGCAACCATAGTTGCCGCGCAAGCCACGGTTCGCGCCACGCAAAAAACGATGGCGCCGCCACGGCCGCCGCATTTGCGGCAGCTTCGTATTCTTCGAGCGCTTTGATAATGGGATGCGGCGTCACATTCGGTATCCGTCTAGACAGGGGCTCAATAATGCGGCGGCTTTTCGCTTGCGCCTGACAGGCGGTCGGCGGTTTCGCTCACGGCGTCGATTTCGTTTTGCATCTTGCGAATGTGTTTTTTAAGCAAATCAATTTCACCCCATTGTTGCAGCACCGTTTTGCTGAGGTCGCTGATTTGCTGTTCCTGATGCATCAGGATTTCCTGTATCTGGGTAATGCTTTCGCCTGACATGTTAACCTGCACACATAAAAACGTCGGAACGGCATTTAAAATAGCACAGCCCCGCCGCCGCTGACAATGCGGGCGCAGGCTTGACAGACCGCGCGCCCAGCGGCGAAAATCGGCTATATGCCCCGTAGTGCAGGAGAAAAGCCATGACCGTTTTCGAAAAAGTCGATTTGGCGATAAAAGCCCTCCAAAACGCCGAGGAAAAGACCAGTTTCGCCCCGCCCGCCTCACGCGAAGAGCTGGCGCGCCTGAACGCACTGCTGGCCGAGGCGAAACTGCCGGAATTGCCCGTCGATTTCATGTATCTGCTCAGCCGATGCGGCAGCTGCGAAGGGCGCTATTTCAACATATACGGCACGCAGGGGCTGCAAGGCGCGGCCAAGCCGGATGATGTCCTGATGATTGATTATTCCATCGACATCAACCGCGAAGAAGATGACGACGACCCGAAGGGATTATACCTTGGCGACATACCGGGGCTGATGCC
>DDBY01000188.1 GCA_002334985.1 Micavibrio sp. UBA2020 | reverse complement strand
AAATATTTTCCGGCCAGATGGCCGTTGATAGCCAGCCCCTCGCCTGCGCGCACGGCCTCCGGCAAATGCGTGACCAAATCATCCTGCGATACATCGACGGTATGCAGGCGTGCGCCGTGCAGCGCAGCAGTTTCTGCCGCAATATCATACTCGTCGTATCCATCGTGATGAAAACGCACGGTGAAGGCATCCTGTGCGCGGCCTGTTATATGGGTGGCCAAGCCGAGAAGCCCGCTGGAATCAAGTCCGCCGCTCAAATGAAAGCAAACGGGTACGTCCGCGGCAAGGCGGGTGTGCAGCGCGTCTTTCAGCGCGGCTTCTACGGCGTTCGTGGCGGCGGTTTCGTCTTTTTCGGTTTCGGATTCGGGCAGGAAATCCATTTCCCAATAGCTGCGGGTCTGCACATCCGCGCCGCGCGCCAGCAGCATCTCGCCGGGTTTCAGCTGCGAAATGCCGCGAAACAGCGTGCGGCCGGGCAGGGTATATTGCATGCTGGCGGCGCTGTAAAACGAATCCATATCCCAGCGTGCAGGTGCGCCCAGCGCGAACAGCGCCTTGGCTTCGGATGCCAGCAGCAGGCTGCCGTCTTGCAGGCGTGTATAAAAAAGGGGCTTGATGCCGAAACGGTCGCGCGCGGCGAAAGTCAGGCCGCGTTTTTCATCTCGCAGGATGAAGGCGAATTCCCCGCGCAAATGGGCGATGCAATCAACGCCGTATTCTTCGTAGAGGTGTATCAATATCTCGCTGTCCGAGCGGGTGGCGAAAACATGGCCGCGCGCGGCAAGGGTGCTGCGGATAGATTCATGGCCGTAAAATTCGCCGTTGACGACGGCGATAATGTCGCCGGTTTCGTTTTTCAGCGGCTGGCCGCCCGTGGCAAGGTCGATAATCGACAGGCGGCGGTGGGTGAGGGCGTGGCGCTTTTCAGCGTCGATATAATATCCCGCGCCATCGGGGCCGCGGTGGTAAAGGCTGTCTGCGGCGCGCGCCAGCAGGGCGCTGTCAATCGCCTGCCTGCTTTGGTGAATGCCGATGATGCCGCACATGTGACGTTTCCTGCCTTGTATTATTTACGGGGGTCGAAAAAGGTTTTGCGCGTTTCGTGCGTTTTGGAGCGTTCGAACACATCCGCGAAATCTTCGAGTGCATGCTCTTCGCCCAGAAGGTCATCGACAATAATTTTGCCAGACGCCATCAAATCGATGGATTCGCGGAAATCTCCGTAATTGACGGCGGAGAGCGTTATTTCGCGGCGCACGGCTTCTGCCAGTACCAGCTCGATGGGCTCGTGCTTGCGGCTTTTGAGTACGATGCGCCCCTGTACGCGTACCATGCGCATCAGGCTGCGCAGCATACCGCTGGTCGCCAGCGTTTCGACGGCGAAGTCGTAGAGCCCGTCTTCTACGCCGTCCGCATCCGCGGCATCGACAATCGTGATGTCGTGAAAGCCGTAAGCGCGCAGGATGCGGTCAATCAGCTGACCGAAACGGTTGTTGCCGTAGATGACGCCCTTTTCTTCGGGGCGGATGCCGGATTTCAAAACAGACAGTGCGGCAGCAACCGGCTCGCTGTACGCGGCGTGGCGAAAGCTCAGCGTATCGGGAATGGTGTAAACCGCGCTTTGCGGTACGCGGATTTTTTCACCGAAGGCGCCGTCATGCTCGATGCCCAGCATGCTGGTGTGCTGGCAGCTGATGGCACGGCCGGCGCGGCAAAGCGCGCAGATGCCGCAGGGCAGAATGGGCATGACGGTGACGCGGGCACCATTTTTAATGCGCGCGGCGGCGGCGTCGCCCATGGCCGAAACCGTGCCTGCGAATTCGTGCCCCAGTACCAGTTGCGGCGTTTTGGCGGGAATGCGCCCCTCGGCCACGAAAACATCGGTTCGGCACAAACCGGCTAGCGCAATGTCGATGATGACGTCGTCGTCACGCGTGACGGCGGGGGCGGGAATGGTATCGACGCAGATACCGGTCTGGTTTTTCAAAAGGGCGCGCATGTGTGTCCTCGGCTTCGCGGCTGACCGCTTATCTTCTTTATGAGCAAAAATATACTCTGTAAGAAGATATTTATACTCTAAAAGAGTATAAAGCAAGGGGGAATCTTCAAAAAAAGCACAGCGCACAGGTCGCGGCGCGCGAAAAATTCATCTAATCCTTTGATAAAAAAGAAAAACACCCGATGTTGCCATCGGGTGTTTTTGCAGAAGCGGAAGAAATTCTTCCGGCCACTGATTATTCAGCAGGGGCTTCTTCAGTCGCGCCGTCTTGTGCCGGAGCTTCTTCGCCCGTGGTGGCTTCATCAGCCGGAGCGGCAGCTTCTTCGGTGGTTGCTTCAGCGGCGGGAGCAGCAGCTTCTTCAGCCATTGCCAGAACCGGCGTACCGGCCAGCAGCATAAGAACAGAGGCAGCGCTCAGCAGTTCACGTTTAGTCATTTTAGACTCCTGTTTGTTTGCGTATGAATGTGAAAACCGTTCGATAACTGGGCTTCGTCGTAACCTACGTTTCACACCCTCACCCAGTTCCTATGATTTTATCATTCAGTGTGAAATTTTTCGTTAAGCCCGCTGCAGGACGTATGTGTCGGGCGCATACCCGCGTATGTTATTGAAAATATTAAGAATTTCATGATACAATCTTTAGTTGTAAGGCTATTCGAATGATTTCCGGGGGGATGTCATGCAGAAGATTCTCAAAAA
>DDBY01000041.1:12687-19697 GCA_002334985.1 Micavibrio sp. UBA2020 | reverse complement strand
CCAGATAGCGCCCCAGAACCAGTCGCGGCCGGTTTCGATTTCCGCAGGGCCTGCACGGCTGTCGAGGTTCGCGCGCGGGCGCACGAAAAACGCATAACTGCCATAGCGCATTTGCAGCTCGCCCAGCGAGATTTCCGTCGTGACATCCGGCGTTTCCGGGAAGACGAGCAAGGCGCCTTTTTTGCCGCGCCCCGTCATGATGCAGGCGTGGTTGTTCTTAAGCACAACGATGCACGGCAGGCTGGGGCTGGCCATCAGCTCTTTCAGCGGGCGGCGCACCATGCGCGCGGTCATGCCGATGCGGTCAGCCGCACGCACAAAAGCGGCAGGGGTGGCCATTTCTTCGCCATGCACGGGCAGCCCCGCGGACAGCGCCGCTGCCGTGGTGCGGCGGCCATAAGTGCCCGCCAGAATGGCCAGACATTCAAGCAAAGGGTCGTCCAGCGAGATGCGCTCGGCCTCCAGCGGCCAGTTGCTGCTGCCCTCGTCGTCGGTTGGGGCAGCTGTATCGGCTTTGCCGCCCTGCTGCGCCGCGCCCGCAAATGCGCCACCGGCGGCGGCAGAGTTCGCCCCTGCATGCGCCGCCGGTTGGTCGTTAGATGTCAGATTTGTTTTATTGTCGGAAACCAAGACGCGCCCGCTTCCCCGCGACAGGCGCGGCTGATTACTTCATTTCAACCTTGGCTTCGCGCGGCTTTTGCACGCCGAGCGTGTTCAGCAGCTGGCCTTCGAGCGCCAGAATACGGAACACGGCGAACATTTCCGTGTAAAGCGAGTTAACGTGGCTGGAGCGCGACACGAACAGTTCGTTCTGGGAGTCAAGAACGTCCAGCAGCGTACGGCGGTCAAGGCTGAACTGGTCGAGGTAAACACCGACGACCTTTTCGTTTGCATTGGCCTGTTCAAGGAACTGCTGCGCACGCTCGGCCGCGGCAAGCATGCCGGCCCAGGTGTCACGGACGTTTTTCTCGACGCCGCGGGATGCTTCGGCACGACGTTCTTTCGAAACGGCATGACGATACATGAATTCACGCTGGCGCGCTTGGTCTGCGCCGCCGCGGTACAGGTTCCAGCGCATAACGGCCAGCAAAGACTGGCGGTTTTCGCTGCCATCGATACCGTCAAGGTCGTTACCGACAGAGGCATTCGCCTGCAGCTCAACCTTCGGGTAGAGCGTGGAGCCGGAGCCTTCGAATTCAGCTTCGGCAACTTTGATGTCGGATTCGAAAATCGCCAGCGTCGGGCTGTTGGTGATAGAGCGGCGTACTGCGTCTTCAACCGATTCCGGCAGTTTGTCGCGCGGAATGTCCGGGAAAGCCATGCTGCCCGGGGTATCGCCGACTTTCTGAATGAACAGGGCTTCCGCTTCGCGCAGTGCCTGTTCGGTCGAAGTCGCCGTCGCGCGCGCCTGCGCCTGACGTGCAAGCGCTTGCGACACGTCACCTTCGGTTACCGTACCGGCAGCCGCACCCGTGCGAATGGTTTCAAGAATTTTGATGTGGTCTTCAACGTTTGCACGCGCAATCGCGAGCAGGTCGCGCTGGCGCAGAACTTCAAGATAAGCTTCGACGATATCAAGGCCGACGAATTCGGCAACTTCACCGACGCGGTTCGCGGTCGATTCAACGCGCGCTTTCTGGCGCTTGATTTCGCTGTTCACGCCGTTGCCGTCGAACAGCAGCTGCGTCAGCGTCAGCGACGCGCGGTTGCGCCACAGGCTTTCATCTTCAATGGTCGGTGTATCGGTACGTTCGTAGCCGGTTTCACCGAGGAAATCGACGGAAGGCATCCACTGCGCTTTTGCCTGCGACAGTTCTTCACGCGTGGCCAGGCTATCATTTGCAACAACGCCGTAGAACGGGTTGGTCAGGATACCTTTGGTCACCGCGTCCTGCAGCGTCAGATTGTTATCTTCACCGGATGCGAAAGCGCTGGTCACGAGAGACAGGCTGAGCATCGACACCGCGCAGAACAAAGCGAATTTGTTTTTCATTTCAGAGCCTTTATTTTTCCGTCTTTAGAATTCTTTAGATATGCCAGATTTTCATAGCAATGGGGCTGCGGGATTGAAAACCGCAGCCCCATGCTTACAACATTATAATGTCCTAGGCAATCAAATTGCCGTTGGTCGTGAGGGCGTTGAGATCGACAGAAACCCCCTCCAGAACCGCGATGGTCTGGAAATGGCCGCTGCCGGTTGCATCGACCTGAACGATGGTGTTGCCGCCGGATTGGCTGACATTCACATAATCAGACAGGCTGTCCGTCAGCGGGTCGAAGCCCGTGAGGATGTTGCTGATATCCAGAACATCGCCTTCTGCAAGGCTGAAGTCCTTGATGGTATCAACGCCATGGTTGTCGGAGGTAAACAGGAACGTATCCGCCCCCGTGCCGCCCCAGATAACGTCATTGCCCGAGCCACCCCAGAGGATGTCATCGCCCGCACCGCCGTCGAGGGTATCGTTACCCTCCTGACCGATGAGGATGTCGTTACCGTTGCCGCCCGTGAGGGTATCAGCACCGCCTGCGCGGCCACTGCCGGTACCAACCGATTCCTGCCCCAGCGTGAGGTAGTTGTCGCGGATGTATTCCATCGTATCCGCACGCGTCCAGCCCGGGTCAACCGTGCTTTGGCCTGCTTCAAGCTTCGCGAAGACTTCCCAGCCAGCGCCCGGTGCCGTGCCCAGGCCGTGGGCCGTCGCAAGGTCATCCGTGAACAGCGCGTCACCGAAAATCATATCGTTGCCGTCGCCGCCGACCAGATGGTCGCTACCGACGCCTTCGAGCTGGTTCAGCGGGCTTGCGCCAGACAGAGCCGCGCTCAGGTCATCCGGGTTTTTCACGTTGATGGCATCACCGTTGGAGGCGATTTCATCAATGTTGGCGATTTTGCTGCCGATGTCGATACCAACGCCGATGACAGTGCTGAGGTTTTGCAGCGCATCGATTTCGCTGGTGCCGTCAGTGCCGCGGATTTGGTTCATGGATTCGGTTTCGCTACCCGTTTTGATAACGTTGCCGTCCATGTAGCGGTTCGGCTCGCCATCGGATACGAAGTAGGTATAGCTGTCCGCGCCGTCAATCGGGGCAGCGCTGTTAAGCCATGCAATCGCATCCTGCATCGGGTCTTCGTAGTTGGTGTAGCCGCCCGCGTTGCTCATGTTATAGAGGAACGAGATAGCCGCGCTGACACCCGCAGGCGTGGACACATCGAAGGTCGCACCCGGGTGCGCGTAGCTTTCGAACGGGATGATGTGAACTTTCACTTCACCGCCCTGATACGCGTGCAGGTCGCCCAGCAGATTTTCAACAGCTTTAATCAGTTTGTAGTATTTGCTGCTGGTGCTGGTGCGGCTGCCCATGGAACCGCTGATGTCGAGGATAAGAACAACGTTGTAGTCCTTATCAACCGGCGTGGATTTACCGCCGCCGACGTCGCCGACGAGGATGTCACCCGCTTTGCCGCCGGTGATGACGCCGCTGCCGTCGCCCACTTCGTACGGCGTGGTCGAGGTGCCTTTGTCATCCACGTTTTCACCGACGATAAGGACGGGGTCGTAGCCTTTCAGCTGCAACAGGGCCGTGCTGGTATCGCCGTCGCCGTCTTTCAGCGTGTAGCGGAATTCATCCGACGCGCCTTCGGTTTCGCGGTTGAGCGTGTATTCATACGAGCCGTCAGAGAAGATTTTAAGCTTGCCGTAGTTGCCCTCAATCTCCGCAAAGCCGCCGGCGGGTACGTTAATCGTGGTGCCGCCGTAGCTGATTTTGACGATGGTGTTCGTATCGTCCTGGCTCAGCTGGTCAGCCGCGCCCGCACCGCCGTTTTCGCCGGTGATGACGTTGCCCGACGTGCCGCCCTGCGTGACGTCATAGGTATTGACGTCGTTGTTCGCTTTCGGACCGTCGTCATAGACCTTGATGACGATGTTGGTCGTCGCGGTGTCGCCATCGCTGTCCGTCGCCAGAACCGCAAAGTTCAGGTTAATGACATCGTTGTGGTTTGCCGTGTCTTTGTGGTCCAGCGTGCCGATGAGACGGAAGGTGTAGTTGCCATCGTTCTGCAGTGTCAGCGTGAACACCTGTTTGCCGTTCGCATAACCGGTGATGACGTTGCCGACTTGCTGCGTGGTCACTTCGTGGCCTTCAGACGTCAGCTTCGTGCCGGCAACAGAGCCGTTGGCGGAGAAACCGCCCGTCAGCTTGATGGTGCCCGGGGCATCGTCATAGAAGTTGACGTTCACCTTGCCGCTGGTCGAGACGTTGCCGCCCGGCAGGTCGGTTTCATCGACAACTTTGGTATCCGGCGTTGCAATCGTCGGCACGGAGTCCGGCGTCAGCTTCACTTTAACCGTCGTTGTGGTCGTGGCGGTGTTGTCGGACAGCGTTTGTTCGTTGTTGCCCGGCGTGGACAGCGTGACTTGCTCTTTCGACGTCGAAACAATCGTCAGGGTGAAGTCGAGGCTGCCGCCTTTGACCGTGTTGATTTTCAGACCGTTCAGCTGGTCCGTCGTCAGCGACCAGTCACCGTTTGCAAGCTTGGTACCTGCAGACAGGCTGTAGTTCGACGGCACGCCCTTGATGATGACGCTGTCGATTTTTTCGCTGCCGTCGGTATCTTTGACGGAGGTGGCGATGTTGAGCGCAACCTGATGCCCCTCTTCGGCCGTACCGGCAGAGGCAGACAGGTTCGGCGCATCGGCAACCGCATCGACGTAAACATTGGTCGTCGCGTTCGATTCAGCCGTCGTGCCGTTGGTCTGGGTCGCGGTGACTTTGACCGAAAGACCGGTCAGGTCGCCATCGCTGTCAGCAGGCGGTTTCAGCGTGGGGCCGCCGTTGAAGGATGCACCCGGCGCCAGCGTAATCGACCAGGTTTTGGTCGCCGCATCGTAAGTGCCGCCGTTGAGGTTGGTAATCGTCCAGCCCGCCGCCGTATCGATACCCGTGACGGTGATTTTCAGCGTTTCCGTCGGGTGGTTGGGCGAGGTTTCGATTTTCAGCGCAACGCCCGAAGAATCTTCCTTCGTCCAGACGTCGGTGACTTTCAGGTTCGGCGCATCCGCCAGCGGATCCAGCTTCACCTTGACCGTCGTCGTGGTCGTGGCGGTGTTGTCGGTGAAATCGTTTTCGGCATTGGCCGGGTTGCCCGCCGCGACTTGCTCCTTGGAGGTCGAAACGACCGTCAGGGTGAAATCGAGGCTGCCGCCTTTGACCGTGTTGATTTTCAGACCGTTCAGTTGGTCGGACGTCAGCGACCAGTCACCGTTTGCAAGCTTGGTACCCGCAGACAGCGTATAGCCGGACGGTACGCCCTTGATGATAACGCTGTCGATTTTTTCGCTGCCATCGTTGTCTTTGACAGACGTTGCGATGTTCAGCGCAATCGCCGTGCCTTCGTTACCCGTACCCGCAGACGCGGACAGGTTCGGTGCATCGGCAACCGCATCGACATAAACGTTGGTCGTCGCATTGGCGCTGGCCGTGGAGCCGTTGGTCTGCGTTGCGGTGACGTTCACGCTAATGCCGGTCAGGTCGGCATCGCTGTCCGCAGGCGGTTTCAGCGTGGGGCCGCCGTTGAAGGATGCGCCCGGCGCCAGCGTAATCGACCAGGTTTTGGTCGCCGCATCGTAGGTACCGCCGTTGAGGTTGGTAATCGTCCAGCCCGCCGCCGTATCGATGCCCGTGACTTTAATCGTCAGGGTTTCGCTCGCGCTGTTGGGCGAGGTTTCGATTTTGAGCGCAACGCCCGAAGAATCTTCCTTCGTCCAGACGTCAGTGACTTTCAGGTTCGGCGTATCCGCCAGCGGATCCAGCGTGACCTTGATGGTTTTGGTCGCCGTTGCCGTGTTGTCGGTGAAGTCGTTTTCAGCATTGGCCGGATTGCCCGCCGCGACTTGTTCTTTCGCGGTGGATGTCACGGTCAGCGTGAAGTTGAGCGAGCCGCCCGGGGTAGTGATAAGCTTCAGACCGTTCAACTGGTCAGACGTCAGTTTCCAGCTGCCATCCGCCTGTTTGGTACCGGCAGAAAGGCTGTAGTTCGCGGGAACGCCGCTGATGACCACGCTGTCGATTTTTTCGCTGCCGTCGTTGTCGTTGACGGAGGTTGCGATATTGAGCGCAATCGCCGCACCTTCATCACCGCCAGCGTTGCTGGTGGTCAGGTTCGGCGCATCGGCAACCGCATCGACGAAGATATTCGCGTCTTTGGTCACAGAAGCGGTATCCGTACCATCCGTAGAGGTCGCGGTGACTTTCAGCCCGGTCATGTCGAGGTCGCTGTTGGCAGGTGCCTTGAACGTCGGGCCGCCGGAGAAGTTTGCGCCCGGCGCCAGCGTGATAGACCACGTTTTGGTGGCCGCGTTATAAGTACCGCCCGCAAGGTTCGTAATCGTCCAGCTGGGGTCGATGTTTTCGATTTTTACCGTCAGCGTTTCGCTGGGGTCGGTCAGTTTCGCATCGATTTTCAGCTGCGCACCCGCCGCATCTTCCTTCACCCAGACGTCTTTGACATCCAGCGTCGGCGCATCGGCCACGCCTTTGATGCTAACGCTCAGGACTGTCGTGCTCGTGGCGGTGTTGTCGGACAACGTTTGCTCGTTATTGCCCGGCGTGGTCAGCGTGACTTGCTCTTTCGCGGTCGAGATAACTTGCAGCGTGAATGTACCGGACCAGTTTGCGGGCGGGTTGATTTTCAGCCCTGCCAGCTGGCCTTCCGTAAGGCTCCAGTCGCCATTCGCAAGCTTGGTGCCCGCCGTCAGCGTGAAGCCGTCCGGCAGACCTTTGATAACAACGCTGTCGATTTTCTCGCTGCCGTCGGTGTCTTTGACGGACGTTGCGATGTTCAGCGCGATTTGCGTGTCTTCGTTACCCGAAGCGTCGTCGGCCGTCAGGTTCGGCTTGTCGGCAACCGCGTCCACGAAAATATTCGCATTTGCGGAAACGCTTTCGGACTGGCCTTGGCTGTTGGTCGAAATTGCAGTGACTTTGAGACCGCTCATATCGAGGTCGCT
>DDBY01000041.1:3550-12631 GCA_002334985.1 Micavibrio sp. UBA2020 | reverse complement strand
GTCGATTTTTTCGCTGCCGTCGGTGTCTTTGACGGACGTTGCGATGTTCAGCGCGATTTGCGTGTCTTCGTTACCCGAAGCGTCGTCGGCCGTCAGGTTCGGCTTGTCGGCAACCGCGTCCACGAAAATATTCGCATTTGCGGAAACGCTTTCGGACTGGCCTTGGCTGTTGGTCGAAATTGCAGTGACTTTGAGACCGCTCATATCGAGGTCGCTATCGCCGGGCGGCTTGAACGTCGGGCCGCCGGAGAAGTTTGCACCCGGCGCCAGCGTAATCGACCACGTTTTGGTCGCAGCGTCATAAGTGCCGCCCGCGAGGTTCGTAATCGTCCAGCTGGGGTCGATGTTTTCGATTTTTACCGTCAGCGTTTCAGTCGCATCGCTGAGGTTTGCGTCGATTTTCAGTTGCGCGCCTGCGCTGTCTTCCTTGATGTAAACGTCTTTGACGCTGAGGCTCGGCAGGTCGGCTTTCGGCGTAACGGAAACGTCGAGCGTTTTGGTCACGGTCGCTTCGTTGTCGTCGAAGTCTTGTTCATTGTTGCCATCGCCCAAGGTGACGCCTTCCTTCGCGGTCGAAGAAACCGTGAGGGTGAAATCGCCGTTCCAGTTTGCGGGCGCAATGACTTTCAGACCGGTCAGCTGGCCTTGGCTTAGCAGCCAGGTGCCATCCGGCTGTTTGGCGCCGGCAGACAGGCTGAGACCATCCGGCACACCGGAAATCACAACCTTGGTGATGGATTCAGAACGGTCGCTCTCGCCCGTTGCCGTGGCGATGTTCAGGTTAATCGCCTGACCTTCGACAACGGTCGTATTGGCAACCGTCAGGGTCGGCGTATCGATAACCGCATCCACAAATACGCTGGTATTTGCCGTGTTAGACGCGCTGTCAACAGCGACACCGCCAACCATTTCAGACGCCGTCGCGGTGACAACAAGACCCGTCAGGTCAACGTCGCTGTTTGCGGGCGCCTTCACGATGGGGCCGCCGGAGAAGCTGGTCACACCCAGGGGAAGGGTATAGCTCCACGTCGTGCCGTCGAAGGTCGCATCCGCGTATACGGGATTAACCGACCAGCCGGGTTGGAAGCCTGTAATGGTGACGGTGAGTTGCTCGGAACCGTCGGTATCGACAAGGCTCGCAGTGACTTTGAGTGTCAACTCCTCATCCTTTTGCAGGGTGCCGTCGACGTAGGTCGCGTCTTCCTTGATGTAAAGCGCTTCGACCGACAGGTTCGGCGTATCGGCAACCGGCTTCACAGTCACGGTGATGGTCGTGGTGGCGCTGGCTTCGTTGTCGGAGAAGTCCTGTTCGTTATTGCCATCGCCGGGGGTCACGCCCTCTTTGGACGTCGAGACAATCGTCAGGTTGAAAGAGCCGGAGAAGTGCAGACCCGGGGTAATGGTGAGACCCGGCAGGTCAGACGTATCAAGCAGCCAGTCGCCGCTCGGCAGTTTGGTGCCTGCGGAAAGCGTTGCATCGGCAGGCACGCCCTGAATAACCACAGACTTGATGGTTTCCGAACCGTCGGTATCGGATACGGATGTGGAAATGTTCAGCGGAATGGCGGTGTCTTCATCGCCATTCGCATTGCCTGCAGTCAGGTTCGGCACGTCAGCCACGGCATCCACGAAAATATTCGCGGTGGTGCTGACGGTGACGGTCTGGCCCGTGACAACGTTGGTCACGGTGGAGGTGATGGTGAGGCCGGTCAGATCTTCGTCGCTGTCTTTCGGCGGGAAGAACGTCGGCGTGCTGCCAAAGCTTTGGCCCGGGTTCAGCGTAATCGTCCACGTGCCCGTCGCAGAGTCATAGGTACCGCCGGAAGTCGACATGTCGACTTTCCAGCTGTTATCGATACCGCTGATGGTGATGGTGATTTGTTCGTTGCCGTTGTTCGGCGTTGCGGTAACGGCAATCGTGGTGCCGCCGATCGGGTCTTCTTTCACATACGCATCCTGAACGCTCAGGTTCGGATTAACGTCGGGGCCGAGCGTCGGATCGGGGCGACGGTCGGGCGCCTGATATTGCAGAGCCGTCGGGTTGATTTCACCGATTTTATCGAGAGAGTTGAACTGCGTGTACTGGAAATTCGACTGGAAGCCGAAACCGTTACGCGCACCGGCCGAGCCGCCTTCACCAGCGGCGGCTTCGATGTTGTTCAACTGTGCGGCAGAAGCAAGAACGTCGCCGAAATCGCTGACGGGCAGCTCTGCGCCGTCTTTCAGGGTGATTTCAACGCCGCTGCTTTTCATCGTGCCGTAGTTGGGGATGACAATCTCGCCACCGTTTTCAAACGTGATGACCAGCTGGCCGCCGTTGTCTTTGACGGCTTTCGGCTCGTTCATCGCGAAGCCGAAAGTATAATCAGCGCCTTCCTCAAGCTTGACGACCAGCGTCTCGCCCGGTTTCGGCATGTTGATGGTTTTGGCATCCGACAAGGTTTCTTCAACCGGCGCAGCTTCAGCGGTGGCAGGGGATTCCATCGCTTGCAGCGCAGCCAGGTCGATTTTCTCGCCATTGGGGAGGCTGAGGGTCGGTGCGGGGGACATCGATGCGATGTCGGAGAAGTTTTTGATAACCAGCGTCGCGCCGTTTGACAGCTTGATGTTCATCGCGCCGCCAGTACCGAGCATAATGCCCTGCACTGTCGCATCACCCGCCGCAATCGCCAAATTCTGGCCTGCGCTCAGGGTAATTTCCTGCGTCTGGTTGGATTCGAGGGAGATAGTCTGTGCGTTGGATGCCGCCGTCGTGTTGTTGGTCGCCATATTTTTCCCCTTTGGCTTCAGTCAGATGCGTGAGAACGCCCTTATATTTTGATTCCATATAAGGGTAGCCCAAATTAGTAACAAAATTACTAACAATTATGTCTAAAAATTTATACTCTCGCCGCGCCGTTCTGTCAATTATTATGTCAATTTTTGTGACACTATATATTTAGGTGCCCTCTTCCTAATTCAGCGCGTTTGAAAAAGCCAGAAAAATCAGAAAGCCGCGCCCCGCGCCAGCCTCCGGTGGCTATTTTCTATAATAAAAAAACTCCAAGCGATTCCAATGACATATTCCTTTACTTTCAAGCCTTCGCAGCGCATCATACAAGGGGGATTTAGCTAAAGGGGTTATTCAAGATGAAACATCGCTTCACGGCCTGGGGGCTTGCCGCCCTTGTGGCCTTCACGGGCTTCGCCGCCTATGCCGATGGCGTAGAGCAGATGAGCCGCCTGCTCAAAGCCGGCGATTCTGCCGCAAGCACCACCGCCGCGCAAAAAGCCGCCGCCGCCAATGGCGACCCCCTGGCCATCCGCCTGACGCCCGACCGCACCAAAATTTTGCGCCTGCGCGAAAACGCGGCCAGTGTCATTGTCGCCAACCCCGCGCATGCCACGGTCTCGCTCGACTCTCCGAGGCTTTTGATTTTAATGCCGCGCGAACCGGGCACGACGTCTTTCACAGTTTTGAACGCCGCGGGCAAAGTGCTGCTCGAGCGCAATATCATCGTCAGCGGCGCGCAGCCGCAATATGTGCGCGTGCGCCGTGTTTGCGGCAACGACAACAGTTGCCAGTCGTCCAGCTACCATTACTGCCCCGACGGCTGTTTCGAAGTCACCCCCGTCACGCATGAAGGCAGCGGCAATATCCCCGAAGTTCAAGGCGCAGGCGCGCCTGCTGCCGCCGCTGCAGAAGCTGCACAAGACGCAGAGGGTGCCGCCAGCGAAGAGCCGATGATTGTCGAAGAGCTCGAAGGCCCCGCCCCCGATAGCGGCGATAGCGCCGAAGATATGCCCGAAGACATGCCGGAGACCCTGGAGGGACAGCAGTAATGAAAAAAGCCCCCGCACTTAAAGCCGGACGTTTCATCGCCCTTTCGGCAACCGCATTGTTGCTGGCGGCCTGCGTCGTATCGCCCAATGACCGCGACGTCGGCGACCCCATCGACAGCCTGAGCGGCCAGAAGGCCGCAACAGAGCGCCGCCTTGCCACCGCCGCCACCGACGCCATGGCGGCCGGCAAAACGCAAGAAGCCCTCGTTTCCTATGAAAAGCTTTACCAGCGCGACAGCCGTAACCCGGATGTGGCCGTAAACTACGCGCAGTTGCTCCGCCGCACGGGCAAAGCGGACCAAGCGCTGAAAATTCTCGCCCCTTACGCAAAGGGGGAGCGTAAAGGCTCCACCCGCGCCCCGCTGGCGATGCTTAAAAACGAATATGCCGCGGCGCAGATTGAAACCGGAAAATTCGCCGAAGCCTATAGCACGCTCGAAGCCGTTTTGAACGACAGCACACTTGCCGATTTCCATCCGGATGCCAGCCATCTGGCCGGTGTCGCGCTCGACGCGCAAGGCCAGCACAAAGCGGCGGAGCGCATGTTCCGCCAAGCCCTCGACGGCTGGAAGGGCGACCCGACATCTGTCATGAACAATCTCAGCCTCAACCTCGCAAGTCAGGGGCTTTTCGACGAGGCGTTGACGACACTGCGCCGCGCACAAATCATGGCGCCGGAGAAAACGGAAATCGCCCGCAACGTACAGATTGTCAGCGAGCTGCGCGACGCCGTTGTACCCAAAGCGCCCGTCAGCCTGAAAAAATAATCATTTGCCGCATAACGAAAAAGCCGCCGTTTTAAATACGGCGGCTTTTTCGTTATGTAGATTTTATTGCGGCGGGCCGCCGATTTTTATTGCGGCGGGCCGCCGATGAAGGCCGGCCCCAGAATGACGACAAACAGCGCCGGCAGGAAAAACAAAATCATCGGCACGGTCAGCTTTGGCGGCAGGGCAGCGGCTTTCTGCTCCGCCGCCGCCATGCGCATTTCACGCGATTCATCTGCCAGCACGCGAATGGCTTTGGAAACGGACGTACCGTATTGTTCCGCCTGCAACATCGCCGTCGCAAAAGAGCGCGCGGTGCCGGAGCCGACGCGCATTGCAAACCCCTGAAACGCCGCCTTGCGGTCGTTGAGCATGCCAAGCTCCGCGCTCAGAATCCCCATTTCTTCCGCGAGGGCTTCGGAATGGTCGGCGACGGTATCGGCGATACGGTTAATCGCAGCTTCGATACCGATACCGCCCTGTACGCAAATCAGCATCATGTCGAGTGCGTCCGGAAAGCTGAGCGAAATTTCTTCCTGCCGCTTGTCCGCCGTGTTCTTGACCAGAATGCGGGGCAGAAAAAAGCCGAACAGTGCCAGCGACATCAGAATAAGCAGGACGAGGCTGTTTTTAATCTCCTTGTCCGATATCGTGATGACAAGCATGCCAAGCCCCATGAACACCAGCGGCAAAACCATCCGCGACACCAGGTAAACAATCGGTGCGTTGGGGCTGCGCATCCCTGCCTGCAGCACAAGGTTACGCGCGGAAAGGCTGGTTTCCCCCGCCAGACGCTGCAGACGGTAGAACAGCGCCATGGACTGCGCCTGCGAAATTTCCTGCTTTTTGCCTTTATTGTTCGCCTGTTCGCGCGCCTGGTCGAACAGGGCACGGCGTTTTTTCTCGATAACGTCCTTGTATCTCTCGCGCTTCTCGCTCCGCTGCAACAGCGGCAAGGCGAAGGCGACGAAAGAAACCGCCGCCGCAAGGGCGCTCAGGAGAACCACGAAAATATTTGAATCAAGCGCAATGATATCTTCCATGCCTATACCCTGAAGTTAATCATTTGACGCATAATCAGGATGCCGCAGCTCATCCAGAATATCGCGCCCGCCAGCAGCATCTTCCCCTTGGGCAGCGTGAACAGAAGACTGATATAAGGCTCGTTCACCAGATAAAGCCCGAGCGACACCAGAATAGGCAGCGCCGCGATGATGGCGGCGGAAGCCTTCGCCTCCGACGACAGCGCCTTGATTTTACGTTTGAGGCGGAAACGCGCGCGGATGACGGCGGAAAGGTTCGACAGAACTTCGCTGAGCGAAGAGCCCGTCTCGCTCTGGATTTGCAGGGCGGTTGCGAACATGTGCACTTCGGGCAGCGGAATGCGCCGCGCCATTTGCAGCGCAGCCTCGCCCAGCGGCACACCGACTTTCTGATTCTCATAGACGCGCATCATTTCATCGCGTACGGGGCCTTCGTATTCGCGCGCCACCATTGCGACAGCTTCGGTAATTGGCATACCCGCCTGCAAAAGACGGACGGAGGCATCCAGCGCATCCGCAAAGCTTTCAAGGAATTTCCTTTGCCGCCGCGCCGCTTTCCATTTCAGAAACAGTTTGGGCATGCCGGCAAAGGCGGTGAAGGTCACGAAAAAAACTGCAATCGGCGGCCAGCTGGTCAGTTTCAAAAAAACAAACACAGCGAGCGCGAAAATGGCCGAAAACATCCAGTAGCGCGACATCGGCGCTTCGTACCCCGCCTGCATCATCAAATCACGCAGGCTGGTTTTGTCTTTGTCTTTTTTCTTGGCTTCGTCCTGACCTGCCGCTTTCAGTTTGCGCGCGATATTGTCGGCGCGCTGCTTGGCCAGCTTGTCCTTATCGTCACTGGACGACAGACTGCCATCGCGGGCGATGACAGACATATAGCGGTCGCGCTTTTTCTGCTGGGCGCTCAGAACAGCCGAAGCGCCTATAGCCAGCGCCAGAATAAGAACAACGATGAATACGGTGACGCCCAGCATTTCCTACGCATACGCCTCCGACATCACGTCCAGCAGTTTTTTCTCAAGGCCGAACATGCGCGCGCGCTCGTACAAAATGGGGCGCAGGCCGCTGGATTTCTGCTTACCGATGATGCGGCCATATTCGTCCTCGCCTTCGAAATCGAAGCGGAACAGGTCCTGCATGGTCACAACCTCGCCTTCCATGCCGGTGATTTCGGTGACGTGCGTGACCTTGCGCGAACCATCGCGCAAACGTTGCACCTGAATAATGACGTTGACGGCGGAGGCAATCTGCTCGCGCACCGCCTGCGTGGGCAGGTTCAGACCGCCCATGGCAATCATGTTTTCCATCCGCGACAAGGCCTCGCGCGGGTTGTTGGCGTGAACCGTCCCCATGGAGCCGTCATGGCCTGTGTTCATTGCCTGCAAAAGGTCGAAGGCTTCGGGGCCGCGCACCTCGCCCACGATGATGCGGTCGGGGCGCATACGCAGGCAGTTTTTAACGAGGTCGCGCATCGTCACCTCCCCCACGCCTTCAAGGTTCGGCGGGCGGGTTTCAAGACGCACAACGTGCGGCTGCTGCAGCTGAAGTTCGCAGGCGTCTTCGCAGGTAATAATGCGCTCGCCCTGATTGATATAGCGCGTCAGGCAGTTCAGCATCGTCGTCTTGCCCGAACCCGTACCGCCGGAAACCAGCACGTTCGCACGGCAGTTACCGACGATTTTAATCATTTCGGCGCAGTTGGGCGTCATCGCCTTGAAATCGACAAGTTTGTCGAGCGTCAGCTTTTCCTTCGCGAATTTACGGATGGTCATGGTGCAGCCATCGACCGCCAGCGGCGGGATGATGACGTTCACGCGCGAACCGTCCGGCAAACGCGCATCGCATATCGGCGATGATTCATCAACGCGGCGGCCGATAACACCCACAATCCGCTGGCAGATGGTCAAAAGGTGCTGGTTGTCGCGGAATTCGATATTGGCACGCTGAATTTTACCCTTGAGCTCGATGTAAATCGTTTTGGGGCCGTTAATCATGATGTCGGCGATGCCGTCCATCTCCAGCAGCTCTTCAAGCGGGCCGAAGCCGAGCATATCATCGGCGGCTTCTTTCGCAATTTGCGACAGCTCGGCAGGCGTCACGTCAAGGCCGCGGAACTGGCCGATTTCCTGCACCGCAGAAAGAATCTCTGCGCGTGCCGCTTCCGCATCCATCCGCGCGAGGGATTTAAGGTCGATACCGTCGCGCAAATCCGTCCAGATACGTTTGCGTGCGCGCTCCATACGCGGGTTGGCCGCCGCGGGTGCCGCAGCAGGCGCAGCGGTTTCGGCTTTGGCAGGCTCTGCTTTTTTGGCGGCAGGGGCGGCAGCAGGTGCTGGCGCCGCAGAAGCTTCTGCGGCCTTCGGCGCGCTCGACGTTTCGGTCGCGGGCGCAGCGGCGGGTGTTTCCGGCGCTGCGGCAGGCGTTGGTGCGGCAGCGGGTTTAGGCGGCGGCGCATCGCCGGATCGTTTACCGAACATCGATGCCTCCCTTATTTCTTGGTCTTGCCGATAGCACGCAAAAGGCTAAAGCCGCCGGACTTGCTTTCTTCCTGCGCAGCCTCCGCGCCGGACGCATGCGCGGCGACGGTCAGCAGCGATTTCATGATTTCTTGCGCGGCCTTGTTTTCGCCCGCGGGCTTGCCGGTTGTTTCGCCATGCATAAAAATTTTCGGCGCAAAGGGGATTTTCACCACAGGTTCCATATCCATCAATTTCTGGATATCGCCCGCGGGCACTTCGTCCGCGCCCGGCATGCCCATGTGGTTCAAAACCAGCTCCACATTCTGAAGCCCGTTGCGGGCGTTTTTGATTTCATTCATCAGTGCGCGGCAATTGCGCAGCGCGGCGATATGCGGCGTCGATACGACAACCACATGCGCGGCGCGCGTCATCAGCCGTTTTTGCACAGACGGTGTCGCCGATGAAATATCGGCCACGACAACGGGATAGGTTTTCATCACGCGCTCTATCATCGCCTCGACCCCGTCAGCATCGGGACCATCGACCAGCACAGGGTCGCCGCCGGATATCAGCAGCGAAAGATTTTCAGTCGCTTTCTGGATGATACGGCGCAAATCGTCATCGCTGCCCTCTTTGCCGATGCGCACGGCGTCGGCGAAGGTTGTGGGCGGTTCAATGCCAAAGGAAATACCCAGCGTGCCGGCGCTGCCGCCTGCATCGACCAGCATGGTTTTTTGCTTCAGGTTTTCGGCAATATCCCAGGCCAGCGCCTGCGCCACCACGGTTGCACCGACACCGCCCTTGCTGCCTGTCACAGCGACAAGACGGCTGCCGCTCAGGCCGCGTTTATCGACGATGGTGCGGGCAATCATGCCCACCATGTCGTCTTCGGCAACGGGACGCACCAGATAATCGCGCACGCCCATGCCGACAAGACTGCGGTAAAGATGCACGTCGTTGGTGGGGCCGATGATGACGGCATCC
>DDBY01000041.1:0-3284 GCA_002334985.1 Micavibrio sp. UBA2020 | reverse complement strand
GAAAGCTTCGCTGATGTCGTTTGTTTCGATGATAATCAGCTCAGGCGATGCTGCATGGCTGTAACGTTCGACCGCCGCTTCCATGCCGCCGCGCACGATTTCCATGCCGATGCGCGCGAAGCGCCAGTCTGCGGAAATTTTCTGCATCGTGGCCGCCGTGCCGTCGTCGAGCGCGAAAACGTCAACGCGCGCGGACGGCAACAATATGGCGGTAATGTCTTCACTCATGGTTTACCCATTCTCCGGCTTAATCGCCAATGCCGCTCGCACTGGTGGCTTCAAGCGGCTCCATCTTTTCGCCCGACATATAACGCTCGGCCACAGCGCCCTGGCGGCGGCTGTCGCCCGCCTCGCTGCCATCGCGGCCTTTGAGGTCTTCGGGGTTCACAATCATTTTGCTCATCGCGGTGCGCGTTTCGCAGCCGATGCGGTAGCTATGCAGGTCTTCGAGCGTATCGCCGCCCTGATAACCCGTCAGGCGTTGCCCGCAAGCCTCCGGCGGCAGTGCGGCAAGGACGTTATAGCTGACAATCGCACGTTCCAGCGCCGCCGCTTCGCTTACCGCGACATATTCAAGCTTGGCATTCGTAGCACCGCCTTTAACGAAAGCGGCCTGCCATTCCTTGCCCATGCGGCGTGCCTGCGTTTCTTGCAGGGGGTCGCCGCTTTTGTAGGGCATCAGGATATGAATGTCGCCACGGCCGTTGTCGCGGAAATCGGCGGCGATGCGGCTTGCCACCGCCTTGTCCGGCTTATGCGCGTTGAGCGCGAGGGAGCGCGTCTCCTCGCTCAGGCGCATGTGTCCGGTTTCCAGCTGCGAGGGCACGCTGACATCGCAGGCCGCAAGCGAAAGCGAGAGCATGGCGGCGCAAAGCGTTTTGGTAAAGCGGGCGGAAATGGTGACCATCTAAATCTCCCTAATCCACAATATAGCCGTAAGCGCCGTCGTTGCCTACCTTAGACGGCACGCGATTGCCATAAACGGTGTGCAGATTGTTCATGAAACGCTTGGACAGGGCGCGGTCTGCCGCCGGCAGCGGGCGCGCAGCCTGCGCAGGGGCGGATACGGGTGTCACGCGCGCTTCTTTTTCCAGCTTCGGCACCACCGGCGGCGATGTCGCTGCCAGTGCTGTCGCAGGCGCGGCAAGGCGCGCTTCGCGCTGCGGCGGCTGCGTCATGACCGCATCGGCCTCGGCATAGGGCTTCACGATATAGGGCGTGACCAGAATAACCAGCTCGCTTTCGTTGCGGGCAAAGGATTTGGATTTGAAAAGCTCGCCCAGTACCGGCACGTTTTTCGCGCCGGGCATGCCGTTGATGGAATCCAGCGTGTCGGATTTGATAAGACCCGCAATCATCAGCGTGCCGCCGCTGCCCATTTGCACCGTGGTTTCAGCGCGGCGCACCGTCAAGCCGGGCACGGTGATGCCGACCAGCGTGATGCCGTCTTCGGCAGATTTGGCGGAAACTTCGGTCGAAAGCTGAAGGGCGATGCGCTCGCTCGACATCACCGTCGGGGTGAAGTTGAGCGCGACACCGAACTGCTTGAATTCAAGCGTCACGTTGCCGTCCTGGTCGCGGCCGACCGGCACGGGGAATTCGCCCCCCGCCAGAAAGCCCGCGGTTTCGCCGGAAATAGCGGTCAGGTTCGGCTCGGCCAGAGTGTTCACAAGACCGTCACGCTCCATCGCCGCAAGGTCGAAGTTGAACGGGCCGAAACCGCCCGTCGGGTTCATAATCAGCGAGCCCGTCGCGAAAGGCGCCGTCACAAGGCCGGTACCGAGGGAGCTGATAGCACCGCCCGCCGCACCCTTGTCAAAATCAAACGTGGTATCGATGCCGTATTCACGCAGCACCGCGCGTTTTGCTTCCAGCACTTTTACGCGCAGCATGACCTGCTGCTCGCCGCGCACTTTCATCAAATCGACGATGGGACGGTCTGCCGCGGCAGAAAAACGCGAGGCCAGGTCGCGCACCTGATTGGCAATCGCAGGCGTCGATACCTGCCCGCGCAGAACGATGTCCTGACGGATGGTGCCGACCTGAATATCCTCGTTCGGAAACAAATCGCGCACGGCGTCGCGCAACGTTTTTTCATCAACACGCACGCGCACGGCGATGTCAGCCAGCTGGTTGCCTTCGTTGTCGAAAGCCAGAATGTTGGTATCGCCGATTTCCTTGCCCACAATGTAAAGGCGATTGGAGCGCAGCGTCCCCACATCCGCAATCGCAGGGTTTGCGACCAGAACGTCGGCAACGGGGTTGCCAAGCTCAATCGTGTCGGCCTTGCCCATGGTCAGCGTCACGGTGCGCGTCATTTTCGCGCCCGCGCCCTCCGCAACGGCGGAGAGGCCGAGGCAGAGCATCAGCCCGAGCGGTATCAGCAGCGTTTTATAGGAAAAGCGTTTCATGGCTATTCTCCTGCGCTTTCAGCGTCCATGCGGACGGGCACGTTGACGACTTGCGAGCCGCTGTACATGCGTATCGTGCCGCCTGCATTTTTGGTTTTCTTGTTAATCTCGTTCAATTTCTTGACAACGGCGCTGGTGGTTGCGTCTGTGGTCAGCGGTACGGGCACCGATACCGGCGCGTCCTTTTCACCAAGGCGTCGCAGCGCCAGCGTCAAATCACCCATGCGGTCGGCAAGCGCCAATATCTGCGCACCTTCCTGCGTAACCTCCACCGTCACGGTCTTGGCGACCTTGGCGGGGCGGTCTTCGTCTTTGGCGTTCTGGTCAACGGCCAGGACCTTCACGTTGCTCAGCACCGTCTGGCTGGCGAAGCGGCGGACAATCTGGTCGGACACGCCCTCGGCCACATCGGGCAGGTTGGGGCTGTAAGACAAAATCACATCCACATGGTCGCCCGGCGCCAGAAAGCCGCCAACCATCGTATTTGCTTTCACCGATACCGACATCGCGCGCATACCCGCCGAAACGCGCGCGGAGAGATAGTTATTCCCCGCCTTCGCATCCGGCACCAAAGCCTGGCGCGTCACCGGCTCGCCCGCTTCAATCGTGCGGCGCACGGGTGATTTGTAAACATCCAGCTCTTTGAGGTCTGCATTTTCGGGCGTTTTGCGCACGACACCTTTGAAGGCGCCGGTTTCCGGCCATACCTGCCAGCGCACATCGGTTTCCTTCAGCACTTCGCCCAGTACGACTTGTTTGCTGGCGACGAGAATTTCAACCGTCTTGGGCGCATTCGCGCCGTCTTTGCCCTTCGGACCCAGTTTCGCCTGCACGATAATCGCAACCGTAATGGCCACAACCAGTGCACCGCCC
>DDBY01000142.1 GCA_002334985.1 Micavibrio sp. UBA2020 | reverse complement strand
GGCATGTCGCCATACGCCGCGGCGGTCAAAAGCGCCTGCGCCGGTTCCTGCGCGCGCGGTTTGAACGCGCCCCTCAGCATCAGGGCGCCCTCTTGCGTATGCTGAGCGGCGGCAAAAGCGCGACGGGTCTTTGCACCACGCTTTGGCGCGCAGCAACGATTCCACGCGCGAAGGACAGCAAATCGGCCGCACCCTGTGCGCGCAGAATATCAAAAACATTTTCGCCGCTGCGGCGCATCAGCGCCGTATCGGCCCCCGCCTCCAGCAGCACGCCGAGCGCGTTTTTCCGGCGGCTTTCCGCGGCAATCATCAGCGGCGTTTCGCCGCTGGCGGAGCGCGCGTCAACCTCTGCCCCGTGCGCAATCAAAAACCCCGCACATTCCGCATGGCCGTAAAGCGCCGCCCAGTGCAGCGGCGTCCAGCCTTCGCCGTCGCGCGCCACGACGCGCGCGCGCAAATCGTCGAACGCCATCATGCCCGCCAAATCGCCCTGCGCAATCAGATTGGTGAATTTGTCGTCCGCGCTCAGGGGTGCATCGTCATTCGCGGCATCTGCGGGCGAAATGGTCATCCGCCGCCCTCGAGCCGTGACAACAGCTGCGGGTTGTTTCCGAGCGTTTTATGAACGGGACATTTATTGGCGATTTCCAAAAGCCGCGCGCGCTGTTCGGCATCCAGATTACCCTCGAGCGTGATGTCGCGCGTAATGACGTCGATAACGGCATTGCCCATGTCGTCTTCGCGTTTATGCGTCAGGCGCACGGAAACTTTATCCAGTGCCCAGCCCTTGCGCTCCGCATACATGCGAATGGTGATGCTGGTGCAGCTGCCAAGGGCGGCAAGCAAAAGCTCGTACGGCGTCGGGCCTTTGTCCTGCCCGCCTTTATCGACAGAGGCGTCGGACAGGAAATGATGCGTCTTGCCCTTCACGCTTTGCACAAAATTGCCATCGCCGCTGTCCGCAACCGTGACTTCCGTCGTACCGTCCGCCATGTGAAACCCCTTTCATGGATACCGTGAGAATGCAGATAGAATGCGCGCGCTATCAGCCGCCGTTTTTAGGCGTACCATTTTTGGGCGACGCATTTTTTTTGGGCGCATCGCCTGCACCATTTTGCGGCTTGTCTTCCAGCGCTTCGTGGATTTTATCTTCGATAGCGTGCGCGCCTTCTTTCGCGCGCACCGCCGCCCAGCGCCCGAAGGTTTTCAGCATGGAGGCGGTTTTGCCTTCGCTTTTCGGGGCGTCCGTTTTGGCGTCTGCCTGGGCGGGCGCCTCCGGCTTTTGCGGCGCGGCGGCAACATCGGCCTTCGCCTTCGCCTGCGCTTCTGCGGCTTTGCGGGCGGCTTCGGCGGCGCGTTTTGCTTCACGCTCGCGCTTTACTTGCGCGGCGCGTTCCTGCCAGGCGCGTTTCAGCTCGTTCGCCTTCATCTCCATGTATTTGTTTTTGACGATTTCCTGCACATCGCCCATGTAGTCGGTCTTGATTTTAAGACCTTCGCGGCGCGCAAAAAAACCAAAGCCCGCCGCCGCACCCAGCGACGCCGCCGCAATGCCGCCCGCAACCAAAAGCGTCGGCGCCATGACCGCACCCGCGATGCCCGCGCCAATCGCGGCAATGCCGCCCAGCGTGAAAGCCGCCGCGCGTTTCAAACAGCCGCGAATGCCGGCATGGGTTTTCACCATGTCCTTCACGGTATTGATAATCCATTTATTGGTAGGCAGCAGCGCGGAATGCGGGTCGATTTCCGGCAACATCATACGCGCAAGACGCGTATCGGGGTTCAGCGGCTTTTGCACATCTGCGGTCGGCACGGGCATTCTCCCATCCTGCATTGTGGAATCGATTTTAATTTAAGGGCACAAAATTCAGGCCACAGACTAGCATTTTTTCATAGCATGGGAAAGCCTTTGCGGCCTTGATAGAACAAGGACTTAGGACTTTGGTCCGGCAATATTCTTGCGCGCGGGCGGTGTTTCGTTCTTACCCGCAGGCACGTCTGCCGCAGGGGCGGGGGCGGCATCTTTTGCAGCGGCGGCGTTAAACCCGTCATTGGCCGGCGGCGTTGCCGTTATTGTCGCCCTCGCCGCGCCCGTCTCCGGCGTTGCTTGCGGCGTTGCGGCGGGGGGTTCTTCTGCGGCTTGCTGTGCTTCCGCCGCTGCCAGCGCCGCCGCCTTTGCGCGTTTTTTTTCGCGCATGTGACGAATACCCGTGATACCGAAATAAAGCCCGCTGATGCCCGAGACCAGATAGCTGGTCGCGGTCACCGCCGCCACCGTGATAAGTCCGCCCAGCGCAACGACGGGCAAAACCAGAATTTGCGTCGCCAGCGCCGCCGCACCGAGCACGAGCGAAATCGCCGCACCGCCAACCGCAATACCGCCCAGCACGTTGTCTTGCTGCCCTGTGGTCAGTTTTTGTGTCATCTTCCACGCGCGGCTGTTCAGAAACCCTTTAACCACAGGCGTTTCCAGCACTTTGCGCACGGCGGGTTTTTCGCATTGGCGTTGCCACCAGTTCGGGCCCTTGTCGGCAGGTTTCGGCGGCAAGGGTTTGCCCGTTACATTCGCATATATTTTACGCAGCCGGTACCATGAGCGTGCGCCGCCCGCGACAATCCCGTAAGCGCCAAGCCCGACGACGGCGCCGCAGGCTGCAATGCCCGCCGCGGCGAGCATGAAGGGCGCGGCGACGACGTAGGACACCGCCAGCACGCTGGCAATCACAATCGCGCTCGCCCCGCCCTTGACGGCAAGGGCATGCACCCAGAATTCATGTTCGTGCATCAGCTCTTTGGCGAAGGCCTTGGTCATGCGCCAGCGGCGCGCAAGGCCGCCGCCCGCCGCAGGGGCGTCCGGCGCGGATTCCGCCTGCGCTTCGGCCGCGGCGGGGGGTTTTTTTTTTTTTTTTTTGTTTTGG
>DDBY01000075.1:934-4794 GCA_002334985.1 Micavibrio sp. UBA2020 | reverse complement strand
CCACGCAAGGAAGCCCTGCATGCTGGGCACATGGATTTTTTCAAACCGTTCGACCGCGTTCATGAATTCAACCAGCGGGTCTTCTGCTTCGAAACCCAGACGCGCATAAAGCGCGTTCAGCCCCGATTTGGCATGCGCGGGGCAGGCATCCATCAGCACGGATGAATAAAATTCATACGGACGCTCCGCTGTCAGGCGCTCTTGCAGACGCGACAGATATTCAAAGGCGGATTTGTAAATACCGGCAGATTTTTCATCCGCCGCCTTTTCCTTGAGCGCCGACCACAAATCGGCACCGCGCCCGACGGCGAGGTCTTCCAGCTGCTGGTCGTTCATGCCAATCAGCGGCGATTTCAAAACGCTGGCGAGTTTATAATCATCCTTGGGGAACAAAAGAACTTCGCCCAGCGCCACCAAATCCATGACCACAATCTGTTCACGCAGCGACATGCGGTCAGCACCGGCGACCGGAATATCGCGTTTTTTAAGCGCGCGCACCATGTGGTCAACGAAAGCGGAGCGGCGGCGCACCAAAATCATAATATCCGCCGGATTGACGGGCCGCTTGCGCGACGGCAGCTCTTCGCCGCCATCGAGCCATTCTTTAATCTGGTCGGCGATTTTATCGGCAAGGTCGGCGGCGGGGTCGGATACGTCTTCGCGTTTCAGCGGCAGCGACCACGGCGTGGCTTCTTCGGGCTGTTTGGCGTGGATAACGGGATGCACTTCGACCAGCCCCGCCTGACCGCGGCGGAAGGGGTCGTGGTGGACTTTTTTATCGGCGGCTTCGTTTTCATCGAACAGACCATCGGACGCTTCGGGGTTCGCGAATACCGCATCCACCGCCTGCGTGACAGCGGGGGAAGAGCGGAAGGCGATTTCCATCTGCACTTCGCGCCATTTACCGCCCGATTTGCCCACCATGTCCGAAAACATTTTCTTGCGCCGTGCGAATTCCTTGGGGTCGGCGCGCTGAAAACTGAAAATTGACTGCTTTTCGTCGCCGACCACAAAAATCGTGTGGTCTTTGGATTTTTTACGCTCGGCGTTTGTAAAAAATTCCTTGGCGATGGCGGATACCAGTTGCCACTGGTCGGGGTTGGTGTCCTGCGCCTCGTCAATCAGAATATGTTTCAAATCGCCCGGCAGTTTTTGCAAAACCCAGCCCGCCGCGTTGTCTTCGCGCATCATCTTGTTCGCGTAATGCACAAGGTCATCATAATCAAGATAGTTCAGGCTGCGTTTTTTCTCGGCATAGCGCTCCAGAATGGCGCCGGTCAGACGCAGAATGGATTCCGTGCTGCGCGCGGTATTCACCGTGGCAATCGCTTCCATACCGTCCATCAGGCGGTGCGCTTCGCGCTCCAGTATTTCCTGCGCGTGCGATGTCGCCTTGGTGGTCAGGCGCTTGCGCATCTCGCCGTCTTTGGTCAGAAACACGCCGGCGTAGTCCTGAAAAATCTCCATACGACTGTCGGGGTGCATGATCCACGCCTTGATGATTTTCGCTTTTTCAAGGTCGGTTGCACTGCCCGCGGCCAGAATATCCGCCGCCTGCTTGAGCGCCGCCATATCCGGCTGCACGCCAAGGCCTGCTTCGCTGTTCAGCATCGCCATCATATTTTGGCCGTCAATGCCGCGCGGCGCCTGCAAATGGTCATAGACAGCATCGATGGTTTCTTCGAGCCCGCCCTGTTCGCCGAAAATCGCCAGCAGCTGTCCGCGGCGGTATGTCAGCTCGCCAATCAACGCAGCGAAATCGTCTTCGGACACTTCGGGTGTCACGGCATGCACGGCGCGCGCGAGGGGCGTGTTCGGCTCCCGCTGGATACGGCGCAAAATGTCTGCCTGCGATTCACGCAGCATTTCCGCCGCCGTCTGGTCGTCCATGACATCGAAATAGGGCGGGATGCCCGATTCAATCGGAAAGCGGCGGATGAGCGATTGCGAAAAAGAGTGAATGGTCTGGATTTTCAGCCCGCCATGCGCATCCAAGAATTCAGCGAACATCTGGCGCGCGCGCTTGGTCGTCGTCTCGTCGGGCGCTTTGCCGCTGAGCTTGGTCAATTTTTCTTCAAGCTTTTTATCATCACAGGTCGCCCATACCGACAGCTCTTCGCGAATACGGTTGGTCATGACGGACGCGCCCGCCTTGGTAAAAGTCAGACACAAAATCTGGTCCGGCGTCGCGCCCGACAGCATCAAACGCAGAACGCGGTCGGTCAGAACCTTGGTCTTGCCCGTGCCCGCACTCGCCGTGACCCAGACGCTGGCCAGCGGGTCAGAGGCTTTGCGCTGCGCGATATTGGGGTCAAGCTTGGGCGCGCGCGCGGATTTTTTGGCCGGTTTTTCCTGCGGCGCTTCATGCGTGGCATCGTTCGCGGCGGGCGGCAATTTTTTGTGCAGATCTTCAGGGTTTTGCTTCGGCATTATTTCGGCCCTCCCTTCCCGCCCGGCGTATTGCCGGTATTGCGGCGGCGCTGCGTGGCTTTGCGCGGCTGTTTTTTGTTATTGGTTTTGCTGACCGTGCCCCACTCGCCGCTGCGCGACAGGTGTTCGTAGTTCTGATAGCGCGGCGCCCATTCGGGGCGAGGGTTCGACAGGTACGGCGTTTTGGGGTCGTTAAAGGCCTTGGCCAGATGCTCGACGCCTTCGCGCGCTTCGCCGACCAGCTTTTTGACATCGCCGCGCACTTCGGTCACTTCCGCCGCAGGGCGTCCGCCCGACAGCTTCCAGTATTGCAGCGAGCCGACATCGCCCGCATCAATCCCTTCGAACCCGCCGGTGAAAGCAATCAGCGCCTCCAGCGTCAGCTGCGGAGAAAAGCCGAGCCCGACCGCTTTTTGCAGCGGTACGGAGCCGGTTTTGTAGTCGATAATCTGCAGCTGGTCTTCGCCATCGCGGTCGATACGGTCGGCAATCGCGGTGAGGGTAAAGACTTCACCGCCGCCAAGGTCAATCTCCAGCTTGCCGCCCACTTCGGTGCCGATGGTACGGCAAAGCTCCCGCCGCTCGTTTTCAAATTTCACGAACCATTTGGCAATGCGTTCAAACCGCGGCCACCAGAACGACTGCACCGACGGGTTGTTCATCCGCGCCTTAAACGTTTCCTCGCCGATTTTGAGCAGCTCATCCAGCGCGTTATCCGGCAGTTTGTCCGGAAATTTTTTGACGAATTCATCCAGCGCGTCGTGCGTAAACGTACCCTTTTCCGATACGCTGGGGCTGGCATCCAGCGGGTCGCGCGGGCGCAGTTTCAGCACATATTTCGCATAGACGGTATAAGGGTCGCGCATCAGCGATTCAACCGCCGTCACCGGCAGTTTTTTCGGACGCGCCGATACGGGCGGCGTCGGTGCGGGCGGGTCGATAGGCGTGACATCGCCCGGGGTGTGCATGGCGGCGTGAATGTCGCGCAGCTGGTCGCGGCTTTCAATCGCACTCTCGAGCCCTGCGCCTTTCAAGACCATCATCAGGCGCGTGAGGAAGGGCGAGGCCACGCTGGGCGCATCGCCGCTGCGCACGCTGCGCGACAAAAGAACGTTGGGATTCGACGCCATCTGCACAAACTGATGCGCGGCGCGGCCGATGCTTTCTTCCGCTTCGCGCAGGCCGAGTTTTTTGACCATATCGGGCGACAGCCACGGATTTTCTGCCGTTTTGCGCGGCCATACGTCGTCATTGATGCCGCCGATAATAACCACATCCGCTTTTTGCAGGGCGGCCTGTTCGGGCGTGACGATTTTGAGCACGGGGTGCGGGCGCGCGGTCGGCTGCACCGTCACATCGCGCATCAACCCTTGCAGCACATCCACATAATCGCGGCCCGTTACATCGGGCAGTTTTTGCGCGGCGTCTTT
>DDBY01000075.1:0-602 GCA_002334985.1 Micavibrio sp. UBA2020 | reverse complement strand
TTGCCTTCGGCGGCCAGCGTTTCGGCAAAGCGGATATGCGCATCCAGATATTGCGCAAAGGGCTGCGGCTTGCCGGAATTGACCATGTCGAAAAACGGCTTGCCCGCGGCATCGATGCGGTCGATGAAGGCGGTCAAATCGGCTTCTTTCGCGGCCAGTTCTTCCTTGCTCAGCTTCTGGTCGGGGCGGCGCGATTGACGGTTGAAAGCGGCTGCGAGCATATTTTTAATGCCCTCCGCCCCCGGACCCGGGCGCGGGCCGTGCAGCACCATATCTTCGATGGCGGCAAGCTTATCGCGGAAATCAGCCTTACTCTCGCCCATGGTGGCGAGGGGATGCTTGAGCGCCTCCAAAAGCGGCACCGGCGCCCATTCTTCGGTCGCCATGTGGGCGGAGGCGAGCAGGTAAACTCCCGCCGACGTATCGGCAAGCGAAATGCCCGCGCCGTCATCCACATGAATGTCCCAGTATTTCAAACGCGCCGATACGCGCCGCGCGAGGGAGCGGTCAGCCGTCACCAGCATCGCCGTGCGGCCGGAAACTTCGAGCGTTTCGCGCATTTTGAGGGCGATAACGCTGGCCTCTTCCTGCGGGGAGCCACA
>DDBY01000012.1:6756-7062 GCA_002334985.1 Micavibrio sp. UBA2020 | reverse complement strand
GTCGGCGTTGGTGATGAAGTAGGGGCTCAGGTAGCCGCGGTCGAATTGCATACCTTCGACAACGTCCAGTTCGGTGTCGAAAGATTTCGCTTCTTCGATGGTGATGACGCCTTCGTTGCCGACTTTCTGCATGGCTTTTGCCAGCATTTCGCCGACTTCTTTGTCGCCGTTCGCGGAAATCGTGCCGACTTGCGCGATTTCGTTGTTAGAAGCGATTTTCTTCGCGCGTTTTTTAATGTCTTCGATAACAGCTTCAACAGCCATATCGATACCGCGTTTCAGGTCCATCGGGTTCATGCCGGCGGC